>JALYIB010000387.1 GCA_030775965.1 Acidobacteriota bacterium
GCTTCTGGTCTTCGGATCCATGCTGATCCTCAACCTGCGGATCTTTGGCCGCATTCTGCGCCAGGAGCCGGTCCCGCAAGTCACGGCCGACTTGACGCCGATCGCCTTCACCGGCATCGCGGCGCAATTTGTAACCGGTCCAATCCTATTCATGACCTCAGCCATGAAGTTCGCCCAAAGCACGCCGTTCAAACTGAAGCTGCTGTTTTTAGCGGTCGCTCTGACCTACCACTTCGGCGCGCACCGCCGTTTTGCGCTGGACCCGTCGACGCCCCCACAAACCTTGCGCATTTCCGCCACCGCCTCCCTGTTGCTGTGGATCGGCGTGGTACTGACGGGTTTCGCGATTGAGCTGCTAGCCGGCTAAGACCGCGGATGGATTATTTAACGACCCGCGCCATGTAGTGGGCGATCTTGGAGAGCAGGTCAGGAGCGCGCACGGGCTTCGACAGGTAGTCATCCATTCCGGCCGCCAGACATCGCTCGCGATCCCCGGCCATGGCGTGAGCCGTCAAAGCAATGATGGGTATCCGCGCCTTCCCCGGCGCTTCCATCTTGCGGATCTCCGCCGTTGCTTCGAGGCCTCCCAGCTTGGGCATCTGCATATCCATCAGGATCAGATCCGCGGCCCCTCGCGAAAACAAATCGACCGCTTCGAGCCCATCCCGGGCAATCACCACCTGATAAGCGCTGCGCATCAGAATATTCGTGACCAACAGCCGATTGTTCGAATCGTCATCCGTCACCAAAATCCGAGGCGCTCCTTCAGGACCGCCGCCCGCGGCAAGCGGAGTACCCGGCACTTCCTCCACCGCGACATGCACCACCTTATTCACGGCGTCCAACAGCGAGGACGACGTGACGGGCTTTGTCAGATACAGCGAGATCCCCAATTCCTGGCACATAGCGGGACTAATATGGCGGCCCACCGAACTCAACATCACGATAGGCGGCGGAGTATCCCCCAGCAACCGCCGGGCAAATTCCAGCCCGTCGATGCCCGGCATCTGCACATCGGAAAGAATCAAACGAAACGGCCGTCCGTCGCGTGCCGCCGCGCGGAAAATTTCGAGCGCTTGAAAGCCGCTGGCCGCCTCTACCGGCTTGGTTCCCCAGCGGCGCAAAGTTTCCATTAGTATTCTGCGATTGGTAGCGTTATCGTCCACCACCAGCACCGGCATGTCCCTAAGATCGTCCACCGCCGGCGCTGGCCGCGCCTGCGCCTCCCCCACTCGCCCAAAGCGCGCCGTGAAATGAAAAGTGCTGCCCTTCCCGGGCTCGGACTCTACTCCAATTTTCCCTCCCATCAACTCCACCAAGTTAGAGCTGATCGCCAACCCCAGCCCCGTGCCGCCGTGCAGCCGCGTACTCGACCCATCGGCCTGCACGAAAGCCTCAAAAATCTTCTCCTGCTTGTCGCGCGCGATCCCTATGCCGGTATCGGTGACAGCGAAACGCAGCATCACCCGATCGCTATCCTCGGCGGCCGCCTCCCGCGACACTCGCACGACCACCTCGCCCTGTTCCGTAAACTTGATCGCGTTGCCGATCAGATTCACTAGCACCTGACGAAGGCTTTGCGAATCCCCCCTCACCCAGTGGGCGACATCGGGCGCGACCTCATACGTAAGCTCCAGCCCCTTCTCCTGGGCCGGCATGGCCAGCGTTCGAATGGTCTCGCCGATCTCCGTCTCCAATTCAAAGGCAGCCTCGTCCAGCGTGACCTTGCGCGCTTCCAGTTTCGAAAAGTCCAGAATGTTATTGATCAGCCCCAGCAGCGAATCGGCCGAGTTCTTGACGATCTGCAAAAATTCGCGCTGCTCCGGATCGAGTTCACTGTCGAGCACCAGCGCCGTCATCCCCATGATGCCGTTCATGGGGGTGCGGATCTCATGGCTGATATTGGCTAGAAATTCGCTCTTCAGACGGGCCATTTCCTCGGCCTGCTCTTTGGCGATTTTCAGCTCGTCGTTGCTAGCCCTCAACTGCGCTGTCCGTTGCGCAATCAGCTCTTCCAAATTTGCCCGGCGTTGCTCCTCGCGACGGTACTGTTCCGCCAGCCGCGCATTCTCATCTTCTAAAAGGTTCTTGGCGAGTGCGCTGCTGAGCTGCTGCCCGATGAAAGCGATGGCGTTGATGTCTTCCTCGCTGTGCGGCCGCGGATCGCGATGGTGAATATTGATGACGCCGATGGACTTGCCACGATTGATCAGCGGAACCGATAACAGCGCCTCGTAAGTGTCTTCCACCAGAGTCGCGAAGGTCTTAAATCGTGGATCCTTGGCGGCGTTCGCTCCCAGGGCCACGATGATCTGGTGCTCGGCCACCCATCCGGTCACGCCTTCACCCAGCTTCACCCGCAAGGTGGCCGCGCCATAAGCGCGCGGAAGTTGGGACGCGCGGAGTACGAAGTCCCCGGTGGTACTCTCGTGCAGGTAAACCAGGCAGGCATCGCAGCGCAGGATCTCCGCCGCCAGGCCTACAATTTGGCCCAAGACTTCGTCCAGAGAAAAATCGGAATTTGCAATTCGGCTGATCCGATGGAACAGCGGAACACCAATATTTATAGCCTCGTCGTCCACCATCTACTATCGAGCCTATGCTGGAAGCATGTTGTGGTCCAATCCAAAATTCTTATGGAGTGGATCAAGTATTGAGGTCTAAACTTTTCGGTCAAACCAGTTGCGCAAAACCTAAAAACTTCATAAATGTTTTTCTCGTAGCAAATTCTGATGGCCCGAATCGCGTAATGGGGTTCGGCGCCGCTGGCGAACGCAAAGTGAATCTCCACCGTGGCAATATATTATGGTGACCGAGCATGATCGATCTCAGCAGCACACGGTGCCGAACGCGCCTTCGACAAGGGACTCCGTATCCTGCCGGCCCCGGACCGTATACGCGCCGTCCCCTCTCTAAACCTTACGCGCGCTCAAATCGAAGAAGCCATCCAAATTATCCGCTGCCTATATGAAGCTATTTGCTCCCGTATTCGTGCTATCCGCAGGCCTCTGGCTATCCGTGAGGAGCGGCGCCAAACCCGACTATACCCGGCGCACCGGCAAAGATTGCGAATTCTGCCATCCGCCGAACTCGCGCAAACTCAACGAAGCGGGCGAGTATTACCGCGACCACCACAATTCGCTCAAAGGCTACCAGCCCACCCCCAAGGCGGCTCCATCCAAGCCTGCGCACTAGAAGGAACGGAGTGGTGGCCGCGGCGACGGTTATTCCTAAACTAGTTCGGGAAATCGTCGGCCGCCGATGCGCGCCTGCACGCCCCTCACGAACTTATTTTCCTACCCGCGCCGTTTGAACCTTGGCACTGGTGTTCGAACTGGTCCACGCCACCAGCGTCTCATTGCCGGTTTGCAAAATCCGCGGATAGCCCAAACTTTTCCGCGACCCCTGCGCCACCTGCACCACCGGCCCCGCCACACCCGCGGCGGAAATCCGCCGCAGCAGAATCCGCGCGTCCTCGCCGCCGGCCTCGAGCCACGACACCAGCGCCGCGCCCTGCTCATCGAGCGCAATCGAGGTGTAGCCGAACGATCTCCCCGTGCTCAATAGCACCGGCTTGCTAAAGGTCGTCCCGCCATCGGAGGAAAACACAATCTGCTCCCGCGGCATGTTCCCCGCCCCGGTATACCAGGCGATCGCGACTTTATCGCCTTTTGCCGCAGCCGCCGCGGCATTGGTGGGGCAAGCGTTAATCTTCCAATTATCCGGATTGATATTCCGCGGCGCCGTCCACTTCCCGCCTTCCAGCCGCATCACCGAAATATCACGAATGTCCTGCGGAGTGTGATCGCGATAAGCCACCAGCAGCCCCCGCGCCGTTTTGACCACCGACGTCGGACAACAAGTGCAAACATCGTTATCCAGATTCTCTTCCTTGAGAACCTTCCCGGCGGAGCTGACCACGGTTCTCTTCAAGGAAACCGGACCGTCCTCGCCCTGGAGCGCCTCCAGCCACAGAATAGAAGCCTCTCCGTCACTGCTAGCGGCGATCGATGCCAGCCCATGCTGCACCTTGCTGCGGTCCTTATGGATGATCACCGGCACGCTCCACTTAAGGCCATCGTGGGCGACAGAAACGTAGGAGAACTCGGTATCGCTCCCGTCATCAGGCGACTCCACCCAATGCGCCACCAGCGTCCCCTCACTGAGCGAAATCACCTCGGGCAACTCCGCCGGGTGCCGGAAGAATTGGCGATGCGCCGCAATCGTGCGCGGCTCGGTCCATGCGGCCCCATGGCGAATCGCGTATTTCAGCGTGTAGGAGTCGTCCTTCTCCGTCTCGATCCAGCTCAGCAGCGGGCTGCCATCTTTCGTAACCGACCAACTGGCCTGCAAACTCCCTAAACCCGAAGGGTTGGGTATCAACTCCCCAAATGCCGGTAGCGCCAATGCCACGATCAACAAAAGTGATTTCATAAGCGAACTCGCTGTCCCGTCTTTCAGTCACGGTGACTTTCAGTCACGGTGATTTTCAATCACCATGATACGCCAGCAATCGAAGCATCTTGCGATGGAAAAGGGCCGCCGCGTTGTGCGGCGCCGCACCCGTGCCCCTCTTTAGTTCGGCGGGAATCCGCCGCGGGGCCCGCGAGCTGCCGCCGGGCGCCAGCAAGGCTATCGTTCGTTTTCGCGCTCCGCTAACGCCTAGCGCGAATCCAAATCGATCCCGAGTTTCTTCAGCTCCTCGGCGTAATAGCGCTTGTGGAGCAGATCCCATTCCTCAGTTCCCTCGGTGATCTCGCGCTTCTGGGTGCGAATCTTCGTGCGCGCCGCGCGGTCCACCTTCTCCTCGGTTTGCAGCAACTCGGTGATGATCTTCACCATCTCCAGCCGCACCTCGTTAGGCTCCCGCTTCAACCTGAAATCCCGGCTTTTACGCAGCGCCGCCACGATCTTATGCGACAAGTCGTTAATCTTGTCGCGCGACAGCTTCATTTGATCGCCGGCGTCCCGCCCCGCCGCCCGAATCACTTTGCGCTGCGTAATCAGGGTGTTCTTGATGCGCCGGAACATGTCCTGATAGCTGACGCCTTCCTTGCGCATGTACTCGCTGTACTGGCTCAGCATCTCGCGGACTTCATCGTTGAGCTGGTCTTCAATCGCCAGATCTTCCTCGATGATTGTAGACATGAATTCCCCGGCCACCTGCACGTCGGTGGTTTCAATCCACAGAGGACTCAGTTTCCGGATGGTTTGGCGTGATATGTAATCGACAAATTCGCGTGCGAGCAGCATCCCTCTCCGTTCACCGTTAGCTT
>JALYIB010000388.1 GCA_030775965.1 Acidobacteriota bacterium
AAGCGGTTGCGGATATGCCAGACCCCGGGTGATCCGCGGCACACGGGTTTAACCGCTACCGTTGCTTCCTTCCGGACCTGGCGGGGTTTGCAGCCGCCCGTTGCACGAAGCCCGGAGCCTGACAACTACCTATGCTAGCAGATACGTGCGAATAGTCTGAGAAATCCTGGCCTTGTCAGCCACTATGCCAAGGAGTAAGGGTAACTGGATCCCGATGAATACCTATAAAGTCCTGATCGCAGAAGACGAAGGCTTGATCGCCATGGATATCGCGGCGCATCTGGAAGCCTTGGGCCATACCGTCGTTGCCACGGTGAGCACCGCGGCGGAGGCGATCGAGCAGGCGCCCAACGCCGAGGTGGTGCTGATGGACATCCGCCTGGATGGGCCGGTCGACGGCATTGAAGCCGCCAGCAAGATCCGCGATCGGTACCGTCTGCCGGTGGTGTTCTTGACGGCTCAGGCCGATCCTTCGACGCTCGAACGCGCCAAGCTGGCGGCGCCCTTCGGCTACATCCTGAAACCGCTGGCGCACGCGGCGCTGCAGCCGAGTATTGAAATCGCCATGTACAAACACCAGATGGAGGCCCGCTTGGAAGAAAGCGAAGCCTGGATGCGTGCCACACTGGCTTCGGCGGCGGACGCGGTGATCGTCACCGACGCGCAGGGCCAGATTCGTTTCCTGAACCCGGCGGCGGAGGCGCTGGTTGCGCACGGCGCTAGCGAAGCCTCGCCCATTCTTCCAACCGAGGTCTCGCAAATTCTTGCGGAGGACCCTTTGCCGCTGGCGATTTTGCAGGATGCTCCCGTGGCCATCCACACGCAGCTTGCCGAACAGTGGGTGGAAGGCTACGCCACGCCGCTCAAATCTTCCGGGGCGGTGATCGGGGGAGTGCTCACGCTGCGCGATGTCACAGCGCGGCGGCGCGAAGAGCAGCGCACGCGGCAACTCGAAAAGGCCGACACCGCGGCGCGTTTGGCGGCGGCGGTGGCGGACGATTTCGCGAATCTGGTCGCGGTGATTCGCAAGCATTCCGATCAATTATTAAGGCAGTTCGCCGATTACACGCCGGTGCATACGGCCATCGAGGAGATCCAGCAGGCCGCCTCCGCGGCCGAGAAAATCACGCGGCGCTTAATGGACTTGGGCGCGCGGCCGCCGGGTCATTTGCAGGTTTTAAGCCTCAATGCCGTTCTGCGGCGGATGGCGAAATTCATCCAGACCATTGCCGGGGGAAAAATCGCCGTCAGCATTCGCCCCGGCGATGGCGTGGGAAAGATATTTGCGGACCCGGCGCACACCGAGGAGCTGATCACGAAACTGGTGCTGCACGCTGTAAAGTCGCTGGCCGGCGGCGGGCAGTTGAGTATTGAGACCTCGACCGCCGGCGATCATATTTCGCTCGCGGTGACGCCCCGGGGAGCGCTTACCGATTTCGAAAGCGTGGATCTGCCGTTGGTGCGCTACCTGGCGCCGGACGGCAGCCGCCTGGAAGCGTTTTTTCCCCAATGGATGGAGCCCCAGCCGGCCGCGGCAGAGCCGCCCACCCTGCTGCTGATCGAGCCTCGCGAGCGCATTCGCGCGCGCTTGCACAATGTGTTTGAAGCCAGCGGCTTCAATTTACTGGAGGCTGACGATGACACGCAGGCCGACACTTTACTCGATCTACACGAAGTGGACCTGGTGATTGGAGGCAGCGCCGAACGGGACGCGGTGCAGGTGCTGCGCCTGACGCCGGCCTACACGGAGCAGCAGATCCTGGAGCAGGTGCGGACGCTGCTCGATCCGCCGCTCACTTTTTCCGCGGCGTCGTAGAGAGAGAGAACAGGTCGTCGGTCAGATCCTGGTTGAAACTCACGTTTTCCGCGAAGATCTGATAAGTTTTCTCGCCATTGCGCTCGCGCGTGATCTGCTGCGGCCACTGAATGCCATTGTTGTCGCGGTAGCGGTCAAAGCGCGTGACTTCCTGGTCGCGATCTTTGGTTTTGGGATCTAGGCGCGAGAAGGATTGCTTCACGGGCAGCTTGGTGATCTGGTGAAAATACACCGTCACCACGAAGTTCTGGGCGTCGATCACGTCCACGATTTCGACGGGCACGCGGTCGACCACGTCCGAGCCGCGCGATTCAAACTCCATGCCGGCTTCGTGCAGGCGCTGCCGCAGGATGTAAAAGATGTTGTGTAACGTGGTCTCGCGGTAACGCTCGAAGTCTTCCATGGGAAGCTCCTTCGGCCCGCGGTAGGTAACATTTGCAGCGGCATCCTCGCGCAGAACCAGCGCCCAATCCTCGTTCTTTCCGAAGGCCTGGCGCTCGCGCACTCCCAATTCGTGAGCGGATTTGGTGGGATCGACAGTGATGTAGCGCGTATAGATTTTCGCGATGGACAAGCCCGAGAGCCTGTCGCGATAGAAGGAATACGCGCGCCCGCTTTCGACGCGATCCTGCATTTCGAGGAACTTCTCGCCTCCCAGCGCGGCGATCGCGTCGGCCACCACTTGTTTCCCTTTGGCTGCCGTGGGAGTTTCGGCGGCTGCCAGGGCCGCCGTCAGACAGACAACCATGAGAGTGCGTTGCAGCATCTATTTTGCCGGCGCCGGCTCCAGTTGGTTTATTCCGGTCCACGCCGCGATACTCAAGTCAATCGGCTGCACCTTGCCGGCCTCACTGAGCGGCTTGCCGAAGTCTTTGGGATTCCCCACCGCCACGATACTGAGGTTCGCCGGGTGGATGTGTTCGCGGAATACGCGCAGCACGTCGGCGCGCGTTACGGCGGCCACCTTTTTTTGGTATTCGAACAGAAAATCCTTGGGATAGCCGTAGTACTCGTACATCATCACTCGATTCAGAGTCTTGGCCGGGCTGTCGAAAAAGAACACAAAACTATTGAGCACGGCGTCTTTGGCGGTCTTAAGCTCCTGCTCGCTCACTTCGGCCGCGCGTATCTTTTCCACTTCCGCGCGCGCCGCCAGGAGTGCTTCGGTGGTGGTAGAGGACTTAGTGCTGCCCACGATGCGGAACGTGCCCGGATGATCGTAGGTGGCGCCCCACCCCGCGCCAATCGAATACGCCAGGCCCAGCTTGGTGCGGATCTGCGACATCAGGCGGCTGGTGAAGCCGCTGCCCAGAATATTCACGGCCACTTCGAGGGCCGGGTAATCGGGATCGCGCAGCGTGCCGCTGAGCTCGCCGATCGCGAAAAAGGTCTGCGTCACGTCGGACTTCTCGGCCAGAAAAACGCCGGGAGCCGGCTTCGCCGTGACGGCTGGAAAGTCCGGCACAGGAGGCTGCGCCACATTCCAATCGGCGAACAGCGCCTCGATCTGGCCGCGCATCTCCGCGGCCGAAAAATCGCCATACACCGCCAGCACGACGTTCTTGGGGAAGTAATAGCGGCGGTAGAATTGCTGCAAGTCGGCGCGCTGAATGCGCGCCATATCGGCGTGTTCGATGGACCACCCGTAGGAATTATCGCGGCCGTAGAGGACGCTCGAAATCTCGCGTTCGACAATGCCTTGCGGATCGTCGTTGCGGCGGTCAATGCCGCTGTGCATTTGTGAGATCGACAGGTCGACCTTATCCTGGCGGAATTCCGGATCGGTCATCACTTCCTTAAAGACGCGCAGCACGGTGCCGGCGGTTTCCTTGAGTCCGGAAAAACTGAGGCTGGCGTTGGTCTCGCCCATGCTCGATTCGACCGACGCCGCGATGTTCTCCAGCTCCTCGTCGATCTGATCGCCGGTTTTGGCGCGTGTACCGCCGGAGCGCAGAACATCCGCCATCACGCTCGACAGGCCGCGCTTATCCGCGGGATCGAACAGGTTGCCGGTTCGCACCAAGGCGAGCCCGTTGATCACCGGCAGTTCGTGGTCTTCGAGCAGGAACACCTTCATGCCATTTTTGAGCGTGAAGGACACCGGCTCGGGAATCTTCACCTGCTTCAGCGGCGGATACACCAGTTGCCGATAAGAGGGAACGGTTTGCGCCAGGGCCGCGCTGGCGAGCAAGGCGGCGAACAAAAAACGCCGCGTCATTTCGCGCCGCCTTCCGGCAGAAAGGTATACGCAACGGTCAGGTGTTCTCGAACCAAGTAGGTCTTAGCCACGCGCTGCAG
>JALYIB010000389.1 GCA_030775965.1 Acidobacteriota bacterium
ATCAAGGTCCGCCTGCTTGACGGAGGCGCGGGGATCTCGATGACCTCCGGTTCCACTGGTCCTTCCGGAATTACCGCGGCCGGACGCGGCTCGAAGGTGACCTTAAAGGCGCCTTTAGGCAAATCCACGATGACCGGATCGGCGGCGCCCTCCGTCCTGTAATACTCCGCCAGCTTCTGCCGCAGCCGCGCCATATGCATCCGCACAACGGATTCCTGCCGCGGATCGTACGATTCCGGCTTCGCAAATACGTCCAGCCCGACGGTATATTCTTTTAGATTGTCGGCTTCGCCCGACAGCGATTTCTCCGCCAGATAATTCAGCAGATTACGGTGGACCTCCGAGGTGCGGAGCGCCTTGCTCTGAACAATCCGCCGTACTTGGGCGAGGTTCGTTTCTGTTTCAACAACCATAGGTGTCTGCCGGCTACTGCGCGGGCGCCAGCACGAAATCGAATTCACAGGTGTAGAAGGGCGGTTCTCCGCCGAATTCTTGCGCTGCCGCGTCCTTGGTCTTATGTTCTGTGAATTCCGCGATCAGCGAATTCTTCACGCCGAACACCGCGTCTCCATCCAGATATTTGTCCATCGAGTCGAACACGTGCGTGGTCACGGGCGAGTAGCCCGGCGCCGACACCACGAAGTGCACGTGCGCGGGACGCCACGGATGGCGATTGGTGGCGGCGAGCATTTGTCCCACCGGACCGTCGGACGGAATTTGATAGGCCACCGGACGGGTGGTCTTCACCAAATAGCGCCCATCCTTGTCGGTTTTGAATTTGCCGCGCATATTCATTTCGCCGAGCGACTCGTCCTGCACATCGTAGAGGCCGTCCGCGGCGGCCTGCCAAACGTCCAGCTCCGCGCCGGCGATGGGTTTCCCGTGCAAATCGAACACACGGCCGTGCATATAAGCGATCGTGCCCTGGCGATCTGCGCCGGCGATACTGTCGCCGTAGTTCTTTTCCGGTGCACCGGCGCGGTGAAAGGGTCCAAACACCGTCGATTCCGTCGCGCCGGCAGGCTTGCGGTTGCTGATCAAATCGGTGATCATCGAAACGCCCAACGTATCGGAAAGAAGAATGAATTCCTGGCGCCGGTCATCGCACATCTGGCCGGTCTTGGTCAAGAATTCGATGCCCTTCCACCACTCCGACTCCCGCAGTTGAACATCCTTCAAAAACGCGTGCATGTGCTTCACCAGGCTGTGCATGATTTGCTTCAGGCGCGGGTCCTCGGTCCCCTCGAAGCGGCGCAGAACTTCGGCAGTAATATCGTCTTCGCTAGTAGGGCGAATGTTGGTTGCGGCTGAAGACATATGAATTTCCTTCCCTGGAAAAGCGGAGGCCGGCCGGGATAAAACAGCCGCCTTTAATTATAGTCTCAAGGCGGGATTGCGTCGCCACCCGAATGGCCAGCAGCGCTAAAACGGCACTCCTGGCGCGCGTTTCATGGCGCCGTATGCCCAATGTTAGCCATCGGGAATGCAGGCCGCGCTTCCTGTCCATGCAAAATAGAAAGTTCCTACAGCCTGCCGGGGGCTGGGTTCCGCTGCGCAAAACCGGCCCGTACTACGCCTGCCCGGCGTGGGCTTTGGCGGTGCGCTCATTCAGGTCGCGTAATACCTGTAGCTCGGTGGCGGTCGGCAACGGCGTAGTCTTGACCTCGGAAGCCACTTTCAACGGCCAGCCCGTAGCCGCGACCACCTGTTCAACGGTAACGCCCGGGTGGACGCTGGTAAGAACTAGTTCCTTGCTGACGGGGTCGGGCGTGAGAACACCCAGATCCGTGATTACGGCCACCGGACCCTTGCCGGGAAAGCGCATTTTCTCGCGGCTATCTCCGCCTTCCATATGACCGCCGGACGTGCGGAAGTCGAGCTTTTCCACAAATGCCTTGGGACTATGTCGCAGCGTGATCAGCACCTCGCCGCAGGACGCCGCAACGGCAGGAGCTCCACCGGCGCCGGGTAGGCGTACTTTCGGCTTATCGTAAGGGCCGATCACCGTCGAGTTGATGTTGGCGAATTTATCGATCTGCGCCCCCCCCAGGAAACCCAACCCGATCTTGCCCCCCATCAGCCAGTAATTGAAGATCTCGACGATGCTCACCACTGTGTCGGACGTCTCGGCCAGCTCGCCGTCACCGATGGAGAGCGGCAATACGTTGGGTTTGGTGCCGATGGCGCCGGATTCATAGATCAGGATTGTGTCAGGAGCATGGGTCAAACGCGCCAAGTTGGCGGCCGCGCTGGGCAGTCCGATGCCTACTAAGAGCGAAGTGCCGTTGCGCACCATGCGCGCGGCCGCGATGGTCATCATTTCATCGGAAGTATAGGTTGCTTCCGCCACTACGCCACACCCACGCTGCGCCGGAATTCTTCAAAATCCTTAGTCTTCATGATGTGTTTGTCGATCCAGGCGAGGAAGGTCTCGCGATCCTTCGAAATGACGTCCCACTGTTTGTAAAAGGCGTTGTTGCGTGGATAGTAGCCGTGTGTGTAGGAGGGAAACGCTCCGTGCTTGACCTCGGAAACCGCGCTCAAAATCCACGCCGGCAAAATGACGGCGTTCGGCGGCGCATCCAGCTGGTCGACAATTTCCTCTACCGTGACGATGGCGCGCTCGGCAGCCATGATCGCTTCCTTCTGCGCGCCGACGATGCCCCATAGCAGCACATTGCCTTTGCGATCGGCCTTCTGTGCGTGGATCACGGTGACGTCGGGACGAATGGCTTTGACCGCCGCAAGCTTCTCGCCTGTGAACGGACATTCGATGAACTGAACAGTGGTGTGCGGCGTCAGATCCGTGCCGGCGTAGCTGCGCAGAATTCCGAAGGGCAAGTGTGAAGCGCCCGCGGCGTAGGCCGCGGCCATGCCGGCGTGCTCATGCTCTTCGATCGCCAGCGGCTGGGGCCAGCCCTTTTCGACGGCGTCACGCAGGCGGTGCAGCGAGCCCACGCCCGGATTCCCGCCCCAGGAAAAATGTAGCTTGGTGGCGCAGCCCGCGCCAATCATCTGGTCATAGAGCACGTCCGGAGTCATCCGGATCAGAGTCAGATTCCGGCGTTTCTGGCGAATGATTTCATGCCCCGCCCCGTACGGAATCAGGTGCGTGAAACCTTCGAGTGCAATGGTGTCGCCGTCGCGCACGAATTCGGCAATGGCTTCGCTCAGGGGAAGTATCTTTGCCAACTGTGGTTGCTCCAAAGAGGTCATTATAGCCGAGGGGTGCGGGAAAGCCCACAAAAGCGGGCGTTCCCGTACTTAACTGAGGGCTTCGCGGAAGGATTTTTTGGCGGTGAGAACCGCCACCAAATCGGAATCGGGATGGTGATTCATGTGTTCCCTCACCACATTCGACAAGCTGTGCTTGCCCGCGCGCTCTGACAGATCCACGGGAATCGGATGCGGCTGGCCGAATAGCCTGGGCGTTTCCGCAGCCACGTTGGTGATCGCGCAGCAACGGTCCTGCCACACGCGAATGCCGAAGTGGCTCTTGAGAACCCTCTGGCCGTCGCCGTAGTTCTGCCAATAGTCGATCGAAGCGCGGTCGGCGCTGACGGTCCTCATCCTTACCGCTTGGTTTTGAGAAGTGTCAGGACCTCGGCGCGCTGCTCCACGCTCAAGCCCCACATTTCGGCGCCGTGACTGCGCCCGATCAAAACGTTGCCCGACACGCCGTCAAAGAGCGCGTTGGATTTGAAGCGGCGCCCGTCTTCGTTGACTTGCGCCGTGTAGCCGTCGCCCAATTGCGGATCATAGGCTTCAAAGTGGCCGCCGACTTCCTGGCGCGATTGCTGGAAGCAGATGGGGCCGTTGGATTTGGTGATGCCGCAGGTCCCATCGACCGCGACCAATATATATTCGTGGACTTTCGCCATTCCTACCAGCGATTGTTGCGCCGGCCACCGCCGCCGCCACCGGAGCGCTCCGTCTTGGGACGGGCTTCGTTGATGGTCAAGGCGCGCCCGTTGAGTTCCGTACCGTTGAGGTCGGCGATCGCTTTCTCAGCTTCGGCGTCGTTGGTCATCTCGACAAAGCCGAATCCTTTGGGCTGGCCCGTGTCGCGGTCGGTGACGATGCTGACGCGCTCGACGGCGCCGTAGGCTTCAAACATCGAACGCACTCCATCCTCCGTGGCGGTGAAGCTGAGGTTTCCTACAAAGATATTTTTCATGTTCCCCCTTTGAAATCTGCAGAACTGCGAATCCGGGCAGGAATCGGAAGGGAGCGGATTGTACCGGACGATGCGAAAGATGCCAAAATCAGCGGGCCTGTAAACTACAACCCTATGGTCGCACAAAACGGAAACCCTACAGGTTTCATCGGTTCAAACGCGTTCCCGTTCAAACGCGCTCCCGGTTCAAACGCGCTCAATGATAGCGGCGATGCCTTGGCCGACGCCGATGCACATGGCGCAGAGTGCATAGCGGCCGCCGCTTCTGTGAAGCTGATAGAGCGCCGTAGTCACCAGGCGAGCGCCGCTGGCGCCCAGCGGATGGCCGATGGCGATGGCGCCGCCGTTGGGGTTAACGTGAGCGGCGTCGTCCGGCAAACCCAGCGCGCGCATGACCGCCACCGCCTGCGCCGCGAAGGCTTCGTTCAATTCGATGACATCCATCTGCGCCAGTTGCAGCCCGGACTTGGCGAGCACCTTCCGCGTGGCGGGCAGGGGGCCCATGCCCATGATGCGCGGGGCCACGCCGGCCGTAGCGGAGGCGATCACACGGGCCTTGGGAGTTAGACCGTGTTTCTTCGCCGCGGCTTCCGTGGCGAGGACCAATGCGACCGAGCCGTCGTTGACGCCCGAAGCGTTGCCCGCGGTCACGGTGCCGTTGGGTTTCACCACCGGCTTCAATGTGGCGAGAGTCTCGAGGGTGGTGTCCGGGCGCGGATGCTCATCGGTGTCGAACTTCTTGGGATCGCCCTTCTTTTGCGGAACCATCACCGGGACCGTCTCCGAGTGGAAGAAACCGGCTGCATGCGCCTTCGCCCAGCGCTGCTGCGTGCGGTAAGAAAAGGCGTCCTGATCTGTACGGCTGATGTGAAATTCCTCGGCCACATTCTCGGCGGTTTCGGGCATGGAATCGACGCCATAGTTGGCCTTCATAACCGGGTTCACGAAGCGCCAGCCGATAGTCGTGTCGAAGATCTCCGCGCCGCGGCTGAAGGCGGCTTCAGCTTTGCCCATGACGAAGGGCGCGCGCGACATGCTTTCGACCCCGCCGACGATCATGAGTTCGGCTTCGCCCGACTTGACCGCGCGGAAAGCGACGCTCACCGCATCGAGACTCGATCCGCACAAGCGATTCACGGTAGAGCCTGGGACTTCCTTGGGCATTCCCGCCAGCAGCAGCGCCATGCGGGCAACGTTGCGATTGTCCTCGCCAGCCTGGTTGGCGCAGCCGAAAATCACGTCGTCGAGAGCGCCCCAATCGACGCCGGGGTTGCGTTCCATGAGCGCTTTCAAGGGCAGGGCCGCGAGGTCGTCGGTGCGGATGGCGGACAGAGATCCGCCGTAGCGCCCAATGGGCGTACGAATCGCGTCGCAAATAAAAACTTCGCTCATGAAGATTTAGATGTTGTGGACCTGGCTGAAGTCGCTATTTTAGCGCGGTTAGGAACCCTGCCCAGTGCCCGGGAAGTTCAGTTACCCTTGCCGCCCCGCAGATCGGCTTTGGATGCGGCTTCGTCCTTCAATGGCGCGAGTTTATCGGGGTCCAGACGAATCATCAGATAGCGAATGTGATCGTCGATGCGCGTGAACAGGTGCCCGGTGCCGGCGGGGATCACGATGACGTCTCCGGCCTTTAACTGGTACGTCACGCCGTTGCGAATGGAGGCGCCGTTGCCGCCCGGGCCGTTGAGCAATCGCACCGCGCGATCGTCGGCGGGGCGCGGCTTCAGATCGACGATGTCGGGCCCGGTCATGAGCGTGGCCGAAC
>JALYIB010000390.1 GCA_030775965.1 Acidobacteriota bacterium
CTGATGGTGAGCACTTGGCGTTATCCCAGCTTCAAGGACTTGAGCCTCACTCACCCGCGCTCCCCGTTGACGATTGTTCTCATGGGCGTGCTCATTTTTCTGGTGTGGGATTTCTCGAAGCCGGTGCTGCTGGTGCTGGCCGTCAGTTACGTCGGCGTCGGCATCGCGATTCGCATTGGCGGCAGTATACGGCGGCGGCTGCGGCCGCAAGCCGACCCTCCGCCAGAACCGGAGCACCAGGTTGGCTGAGAAGACAGCGCGTTCACGTGTGGCACTGGTAGGTGGCGATTCGCTGCTGGCCAAAGAAGTACGCGAATTACTAGAAGCGGCAACGCCTTCTCCGCATATCGAATTGATTTCGGCGGCGGCCGAGAACGCCACCATGCTGGGCGTGGACGACGAGGAAGTGCTGGCGCTGGCTCCCCTCACCGCGCAGAGTTTGGCGGGGTCAAAGGTAGCGTTTCTGGCGGGATCGGAAGCATCCAGCCGCCGCGCTTTAAAGCTAAATCCGGCGGATGGGCCGGTGCTGATCGATATGACCGGGGCTCTTGAAGAACAGCCGCACGCGCGCTTGCGGGCGCCTTCAGCCGAGCCTACGCGTTGCCTGCCCGAGCCCGGCTTGATTCCGGTGATCGCGCATCCGGCGGCGATTGCCTGCGCAATGCTGCTAACGGGGTTGGCAAAGATGGGCCACCTTCGCCGGTCCATCATCCACGTGTTCGAGCCGGCGAGCGAGCGCGGTAAAAAGGGTTTGGATGAACTGCGGCAGCAGACCGTGGGCGTGCTGTCCTTCCAGAAATTGAAGACGGATGTGTTCGACGCGCAACTGGGGTTCAACCTATTGGCGCGCTACGGCGAAGAGGCGGAGCAGCCGCTGGAGGGTGTGGAAGAGCGCGTCCTGCGCCATGTAGCGTCGCTGCTGGCTCTCTATCCGGCGATTCCCATGCCTTCGTTGCGCCTGATTCAGGCTCCGGTGTTCCACGGCCATAGCTTTTCCATATGGGTGGAGTTTGAAGAGAACCCTGGCGCGGCGGCGCTGGCGGAGGGGCTAGCCGCGGCGGGTTTCGACGTACGGCCGGACGATCCACCCACGAATGTCAGTATCGCCGGAATCAGCGGATTGAGCGTGGGCGCGATTGCGGTGGATCCAAATCAAGCGCGAGCGTGCTGGATGTGGATGGTGTCGGACAACCTGCGGCTCTCGGCCGAAAATGCGCTGGCGGTAGCGAAAGGTTTTTTGCGATGAGATTCGTAGTGGCGTGTGCCATCCTCCTGCTCACTTCCGCTTGTGGATACCATACTGGCGGGCACGCGGATCTGGTTCCGAAGAGCGTGCATACAATCGCGATTGCGGCGTTCAGCAATGTGACCACGCGCTACAAACTTACGGACCGGTTACCGGAAGCCATCGCGCGCGAATTCATTGCGCGTACGCGATATCGTATTTCTTCTGACCCGGACAGCGCCGACGCGGTACTCACCGGCACCGTTCTGACTTACACGTCGTTTCCCACGGTAATCGATACCACCACTGGCCGCGCCAGCACCGTTGAAGTGCACGTCACCATGCGGCTGGATTTGGTGGAACGCGCTACCGGCAAAAAGCTCTACACGCGGCCGAACTTCGAGATGCGCGAGCGCTATCAAATTTCAATCGACCCTGCGGCGTTTTTCGAAGAGAGCGACGCGGCACTGGCCCGCGCCAGTGAGCAGACGGCGCAACAGGTGGTGTCCTCGATTTTGAATAGTTTCTAGCGCCCCAGAAATGTCGCCAGATCAATTTCTAGCCAGTCTCGAAAAGAAAAGACCAGCTCCGGTTTATCTGTTCCTAGGGCCGGAGCCGTATCAGCGGGAACGTTGCCGGCGGGCGCTATTGGACGCCGCGCTCGGCACGTCGCCAGAGGATCGGGATGGCGGGCTGACCAGGGTGGATCTGAGCGAGGTACCGCTGGCGGCGGCGCTCGATGACGCTCGTGCATTGTCGTTATTCGCAGCGCAGCGCGTGATTTGGATTGGCAGCGCCGAGGCAGTTTTGCCGCGCGGACGTGCGGGCGCTGCCGACTCCGTCGAGGCCGAGGACGCGAGCGACACTCCACTAGCGGCATATCTGCGGGAGCCTACTCCAGGAACAGTGGTGGTGCTCGAATCCAGCCGCTACGGGTTCGAAGGTGAGGATAAGCCTCGGATCGAGAGAGTCCAGAAATATTTCGCGGCCATCGCGGCGCAGGTGGAGTTTCGCCCCTTCTCGCCGGAGGCGGCGAGATCGCTGGCGCAGACCCTGGCGAAGCAGGCGGGATTGCAGTTGGGATTGGCGGAGTTGGCACTGCTGCTCGACGCGACTGGCGGCGATGCTTCGCGGATCGCGGTCGAGATTGAGAAACTGCGCTTGTTCACCGGCGGCTCTCGCAAAGTAACCGCCGGCGATATCGCGGCGCTGGTGGCGGATGCGCAAGCCAGCACCATTTTCGTGCTGGTCGCCGCCTTGGGGAGAGGCGATCGCACACGCGCGCTCGAAACTCTGGATACGTTGGCCCGCGAAGGCGAATACATGCCGCTAGCCTTGACCTTTCTGGCCACCCAGTTCCGCACGGCGCTGGCGGCGCGCGAAGCTGGCTTGCGCAGCGCTAGTCAGATTCAAGCACACTTCAGCAAGCTGGGGGCGCGCATGTGGCCGGAACGTGCGCGGCAGATCGAGCAAACGATAGCGGCCTTCTCGACGCAAAAACTGGAACGGGCGGTGGGGAAACTGTTTGAGGCGGACCGCGCGCTTCGGGACGCGCGTCCCGACGACCGGATCGTAATGGAAGAGTTGATTTTGGCCCTGACCGCGGCCTAATTCGCCTTCAGTTCCGCGTAAACCTGACCCACGAAGCGGTCCTCCGTCATCCCCATGTCTTTAATCTTCGAGGTGAACTCGGATGCCGGCTTGGCGGCGATCGCTTCGTCCTGGCTCTTGCCCTGCTTGATCAGATCCGCCACTTTTTTGTGGACCGCGAGGACCATATCGCGATGCGCCATCACAGCATTGCGATCGACCATGGCCCCATGGCCCGGAACGATGCGCGTGTTGGGACCGGACATGGCGATAACGCGCGACAAACCATCTTCGAGGCCGCCCAACGAGCCGCCGTTGGCGCGATCGATGTTGGGAAACTGCACCGAGCGGTAAAAGTCGCCGGTCATGATCACATCGGCGTTCACAAACTGAACGATACTGTCGCCGTCGGTATGGGCACGCGGAATCGCGATCACGTGCACTTCCTCGCCATCCATATTGAACGTCAGGTTACCGGTGTAGGTGAGCAAAGGAAGCCCGGCCGCGGGCATAGGCGTACCAGGCTGGCCGTTCGGCCCTGGATTAGGATGCGCCAGGCGATTGCGCAGTTCGGGCCGCGAGATGATGGTCACGCCCATTTTGCCGAAGTTCTCGTCACCACCGGTGTGATCGCCATGCACATGAGTGTTGATCATAAATTTGATAGGCGCGCCGCCGGAAATCTCTTTTATCTTTGCCGCGATCTTGGCGCTTAACGGCGCGAACTGGCTGTCCACCATGAACACGCCGTCGGGTCCGGTGAGCACGCCAATGGTGCCGCCCGAGCCGTCGAGGGTGTAGAGGTTGTCGGCTAGCTTGGTGGCCTTAATCTCCACCTTGGAGAAGTCCGCCTGTCCCTGCGCGAGCCCGAAAGCGGCCGTTGCGGCCAATGCAGCTAGCGTGAAGTACCTACGTTGGATTGTCATATTCATTCCTCTATCGTCCAGGTATCATAACAGTTCATGCCCACGCGGATCCAGGCATCCCCGCCCAAGCCTGCGCCACTCACTCCGGCGTTGGTTCTCACCTTCGCGACGGGCTGCGGGCTGGCGGTGGGCAACATCTATTATGCGCAGCCGCTCACGCGCGTCATCGGCCGGGAATTTCACGTGGGCGACGCGCAGTCCGGCGCCATCGTCACATTGACGCAACTGGGCTATGTGTGCGGACTCTTCCTGATGGCTCCCTTGGGCGATTTGTTGGAAAATCGCCGCACGATCACGGTCATTTTTTCGGGCGCGGTGATCTCGGCGCTGGCGATGGTGTCAGTGAAGTCATTTTCGGCCCTCCTCGCCGCTGCCTTCGCACTCGGGTTTAGCAGCGTCATCGCGCAAATGCTGGTGCCGTTCGCGGCTCACCTGGCGCCGCCCGAGAAGCGCGGAGAGATTGTCGGCAAGGTCATGAGCGGTCTGCTGATGGGCATCTTGCTCGCACGCGCCTTCGCCGGAATTGTTTCGGGAGCCTTCGGCTGGCGAACCGTATACCTCGCATCCGCGACTTTAGTGGGGGCCATGATCGTGATCCTGCGGCTCCGCCTTCCCCAACGTGCGCCCACGCTGCAGCAGAGCTACGGATCATTGATTTTGTCGTTGGCGAAGGTCTTCCGGGCACAACCGGTGTTGCGCAGGCGCGGATTCTACCAGGCTTGCATGCTGGCGGCGTTCAGCATTTTTTGGACTGGGGTCACGTTTCTGCTCTCCGGACCGCGGTGGCACTTTTCACAAACCCAAATCGGACTGTTCGCGCTGGCCGGTGCGGCAGGCGCCCTGTTCACGTCCCTCGCCGGCCACTGGGCGGACCGTGGATATGGCCGGTGGATCACCTGTATTGCATTGCTGCTGGCGATCGCGGCGTTGGCGTTGACGCTGCTCGAAAATCGCTTGTGGGCTCTGGTGAGCGGCGCCGTTTTACTGGATCTTGCGGTGAATTCCAACCTGGTCACGGGACAGCAGGCTATTTACGAATTGAACGCCGCCGAGCGTAGCCGCATCAATACTTTATTCATCGCGATGTTCATGAGCGGCGCCGCCATTGGATCGGCGCTGGCAGGGCTGGCTTATACTCACGGCGGCTGGGGGAGTGTAGTGTGGACCGGCGCGGCATTCCCCGCGGTTGGTTTTTTTTACTGGCTCACGGAAGCGTGAATCAGCCTTCTTCCGCAGTGGCGCCTCGCAGCCAACGCAAAAATTCCCAGCCATGCGAACCCTTTGTGTTAAAATGGGTTACAAATCGGGCCGTGGCGCAGCCTGGCTAGCGCGCTTGCTTGGGGTGCAAGAGGTCCCGGGTTCAAATCCCGGCGGCCCGACCAAAAGTCTACAAAGACTTACAGCCACGGAAAAACGTTCGTCCATAACAAAACTGTCTCAGGTACGTCTGTCACCTATGTGTCGAGCCGGACAAAATGCTCCGCGCGGCACGCGGGCGCACGTTGAATTCCAGCTTCCAGCGCCGGCCGTCCGTGGCCACGAACCACAACTCCAGCATGCCCGTTTCTGTAACCCGGCTTTCGAGTGTCACGGCAACCGTTTCGCCCGCATTGCCGGGCAGTGAGACTTCGACGGGCGTCAGTTCCTCCATCTCCGCCGTGATCTCCTCGAGCATCGCTCCGGGCACATCCTGCTTGCGCTCCGTGGATTGAAACAAGCGGAACTGAGCGCGCTCCCCGATGCGCAAAGCGAAGCGGCGATCTCCAATCTGGTGGCCGCCGCCTTCCTCCATTCCGAAAGGCACCACCGTCAGGGCTTTCAGCGGAGGCCTCATGCCAGGCACCGCCGGCATCGCGGTTTCGATGCCGATGTAGTAGCTGCGCGGAACTCCACCGCGGACGCGCACGCCTTGGCCTTGTCGAGCGAGGCCGTAGTAGGCGGCGCCGCGCGCCACGGCGTGCATGAGGTCGTCGGCAACCAGCGATGTGACGGGCCGCGCCAGCCATCCGTTCATCGCTTCGAGAATCCGCTCGCGCACCAGCTTCGCGCGCAGCATGCCGCCGTTAAAGAGCACATGCGTGGGCCGGGCCGCGTGGCGATGCAGGAAATGCGCTAAGTGCCGGGTGATGGCTGCGTCGGCGGCATAGGGCAAACCAAATTCCACCAGCGACCCCTGGCGCCCCTCGGGTGCCGCATCCATCGCCACCAGCGGAAGGAAACCATCTAGCAGGATCCTCTGCAAATCTTCACGCTTCAGTTTGCTCTTGATGGTCCCACCCACCAGGCCCGTTCCCCGCCCCAGAATGGTGATGGATCGTTCGGAGGCGTGGCCGCCTTCCTCCAGAAGCTGCTCCTTCGCGGACCGGCACTGCTGCCACAATCCATAAAATTGAATCGCGTCCAATTTCCGCGGCAGGCCTTGCGCGACGTGATGCGCCAGGGCGGCATCGATGTTGTCGCCGCCCAGCAGGATATGATCGCCCACCGCGATTCGTTCGAGTACGATCTCGCCGGCCTGTTCCTTCACCGCGATGAGCGTGAAATCGGTGGTGCCGCCTCCGATGTCGATCACCAGGACCAGATCGCCGGCGCCCACCATCTCCCGCCAGTGGGCGCTACGCTCGATCCACGCATAAAAAGCAGCCTGCGGTTCTTCGAGCAGAATTACATCGCGATAGCCCGCCTGCTCCGCAGCCTTGAGCGTCAGCTCGCGCGCCACTTCGTCGAAGGAAGCCGGAACCGTCACCAGCACCTGGTGGCCGTCGAAAGGTTGCGCTGGATGCTTTTCATTCCACGTATCCCGCAAGTGGCTCAGATACCGCCGCGAAGCCTCCACCGGCGAAATCTTCTCCACTCCCTCCGGCGCGTTGGCCGGCAAGGTGGCCGCTTCGCGATCGACGCCTGCGTGGGAAAGCCACGATTTCGCGGAAGCCACCAGGCGTCCCGCGTTTTCCAGGCCCTTCTTCTGCGCCAGCACTCCCACCATCGGCCCAGCCGGATCTAAAAATACCAAGGAGGGCAGCAGAGATTCTTCGCTTACTTCCCCAGGCTGCACGAATTGCGGGATGGCGAACTGCTCGACGGCTTCGCCCTGGGTGTAAGCCAAGGCGCAGTTGGTCGTGCCGAGATCGATACCGATCACCGGCTTCATTTGTAATCCCCAGATGTGCCAGGAGCCATGTTCGAATCGTTTGCCGGAAGGATCGCGCGGCGTTTGCCTTGCGCAATTGCTTGCGAGAGGCGTAAAGCCGCGCTGCAACCAGCATAGCGAATTCGAATGGCGGCCCACCGCCGGAATCCATACCTGCCGCAGCGCGGGCAGCTTGGCGTCCAGAAGGGCGGCAAGTTCCCGGTGGTCATCAAGTCGATCCAGGCGATGCTGGAAAAAAGATGAGCCGACGGGCGGAATGCACGATTTCTGCGGATGATCCAAATCTCGCCTGTTAGGGCGCAACGGGCGACGAGACGGCCGCTGCGCCATCCGCTGCGGGTTTGTGCAGAAGGTCGACGATCACTTGGAACAATTTGGATCTCACCGCGTAACGTTGCGGCGCGCGCGTGATGTAACGCACCACCACTTCCAGCCCGTTGACCGTGGGGCGCAAGTTGACGGCGGGCTTGGCGGAAAAACTGCTCACTCCGTAGCGGCTTTGGACGCGTTCCCAATCCTGCGCGGCTTGCTCGGAATCGGTTTCGGTTTCCGACTCCACCAGCTTGCGAATCTCCTGCGCCATTAGATACGGATCGCCGGTGGCGGGCAGGCCCACCTCCAACTCATCCCACAGCCACTGGCCGCTGGTCGAGAAATTAAAGTAATGCCCTTCCATTGCAAAACTGTTGGAGAAGGCCACTTGGCGTCCGGTGGGATGACCGGTATCGGTCCAGTTTCCTAATTCAAGCAGCACCGTTTTCAGCAAGCCGAGCTCGATTACTTCGCCGCTGACCCCATTGATCTCTACCCAGTCGCCCACGCGAATGCCGTTCTTGCCCATCAACGTGAACCAGCCGAAGAAGGAGACGATGAAATCCCGTAAAACCACCGTGAGGCCCGCGGTGGCTAACCCGATGATGGTGGAAATTTGGCTGGGCGGACCGAACAGCACCAGTACGATCAGCAGCACCGCCAACAACTGCACCGCGACGGCCGCCATCACGCGTACCGGATGCAGGCGCTTGCGGCCGGTCTCCTGGAACAAGCGTCGAATGGCGCTGTTGGCCAGCAGCGCGGCCAGAATAACGGCGAGAATCTCGGCGAACGAGCCCAGCAGCGAATGCACCACCTCGCCCCGTCGCAACGCCAGTATGCGGCTCCAGGCTTGATAGACGCCCGTGAGTTGCCGGCAATCCTGGCTACGTTGATCGAGTTCAGCCAGCGTCTTTCGCTGGTCTGACAGGCGATGAAGGCGGGCTATTTTATCGGCCGAGTTGGCCGCCGCATCGCTTTGCGGAGAAGCAAATTGTTTCTCAAGTTGGCTGTGCTGGTCTGTCAAAGCGCTCCACTGGGCGGCGGCCTCCTGTTGCGCGGCAAGCACTTGACGGTCCACCGAACCTAAGACGGACCACGCGCGGACTTGTTCGAGCAGGGTTGCCGTGGGACGGGGGCCGGCGCCTTGCGCAGTCTGGGCCGTCTGATGCTGGGTGGCTTCGTGCTGCTGCAGGGCGCGTTCCAGAGCCGCATGCGGGTCGCCCCCTTGACGGGCTAAATCTTGCTGCGAATCTTCGAGCTCGTCCTGATCGAGCGCCAGCTGCGCGCGGAGCAGGTCCACCTGATCGGCGGCGATGGCAGTAGCCTTTTTGGTCAGCTGAGCAACCTGGTCCTGTTCGGCCGCGATCTGGCTTTTCAGTTGATCGATGCGAGCGGCGAGAGCGTGCAGCGCTCCGTCGGGAACGCGATAGGCCTCCGCTTCGCGCAGCGCCGTCGCGAACGCCTGATCCAGGTCATGATCGGCGAGATGCTGCGCCTCCCCCGCCTGGTTCTTTTCATCCTTGGTTTCCGCGAGCGCGATCAGGCGATCGGCGGTGTCGAGAAGCCCCATGTCGTGGGTCAACGCTTGATCGTTGGCAACACTCTTTGGCGCAGTGGCCGAACCAGTTCCGGCGTTGCGCGTCACGAAGAAGGCAACCAGACACACTAGCAGCAGGACGGCCAGGATAGCCGCGGGCACCGTGTTGAGCCGTTTCCTCATCGTTCCATTCAAAGGATACGACGGTTTCGCGGCTGGGCTCGGCGGCCTTGACGAGACGCCCGGCGTTTCTCTTGGAAACGGGGTGTGAACGCCGTTCACCTTCGTTTGCCGCGCGACGGATTTTGCGGCGCCGTCCCCAGGCTTCACGATCTCGCCGATCTCCTCGATCGAACGGCGTGCGGGCCGCCTGCAAGGAGCCGGCAGGAATTACTGCACGGCCAAGGGCTTGATACTGTTGCGGAGGGCCTGGACCAGCGGCTCCATGCTGACGGGTTTGGAGATGTAGTCGTCCATGCCCGCGTCCAGGCATCGCTCGCGGCAGCCCGCAATGGCTTCGGCGGTCATGGCGACCACGCGAACACGCTGGTTGGGACCTTGCAGTCTACGGATCTGCGCCACGGCTTCGTAGCCGTCCATTTCCGGCATCTGGCAATCCATGAACACCAGATCGTAAGGCAGCAGTTTCAGCATCTCCACCGCTTCGCGGCCATTGCCCACGACATCTGCCCGAACACCGAGCTTCGCCAGCATCATCAGCGCGACTTTCTGATTCACGGCGTTGTCTTCGGCGACCAGCACGCGAATGTCGGAGTTGGCGAACTGGTTGAGGGCTGCCAGCGAGTTCCGGGAAGTGGGCTCGGACGCCGCCGCCAGCACCGCCTGCGGATGCTTCTTCGACCAGGCTGTGGCCAGCGTGTCCATCAGTTTTGAAAGGCGCACAGGCTTCAACAGGCAGGCATCCACGCTGCCGCCTTCGAGGGCGCGCAGTTCCCGCCAGTGACCCACGGAGGTGAGCATGATGAACACCACCTGGTGGAGGGCTGGGTCGGCCTTGATGATGGAGGCCAGCGTTGCGCCATCGATTCCGGGCATCTGAAAATCGGCGATGACCAAATCATAGGGGTCGCCGGCCGCCTGGGCGGCGCGCAGGGACTCCAACGCTTCCTCGGCGCTCGAGTAGCTGCCGTTGCGCATTCCCCAACTGGTAATTTGCTCGTGGACCACGCGCCGGTTGACTTCGTTGTCGTCGACAATCAAAACCCGCAGCCCTTGCAAACTGGCGGCGGGCACGGGCCGCACCGGCGCCTGGCTGTCGACCGGCATGCGCAGCGAGAACCAGAACGTCGAACCTTCCTGCGGCTTGCTCTCGACTTCGATACTGCCCCCCATGAGCTCAATCAGGCGTTTGGAAATAGCCAAGCCCAGGCCGGTGCCGCCGTAACGCCGCGTAGTAGAGGTATCGGCCTGGCTGAAATTCTTGAACAGCAAATCGACCTTGTCCGCGGGAATGCCGATGCCGGTATCGACCACGGATATTTTCATCTCGGCGCCCGCGTCGTCGCGTTCCAGACAATCCACCGTAATCAACACGTGGCCGGAAGGCGTGAACTTAATGGCGTTGCCCACCAGGTTGGTCGCCACCTGGCGGATACGGTCGCCGTCTCCCACGAAGAACTGCGGAAGGCCGGGCCGATAGTGAATCATCAGGTCCAGCCCCTTCTCTTCGGCGCGCGGGGCGAGCATCTCGCTGACTTCTTCCAGCACCATGCGCAGGTCGAACGCGAAGGCCTCAATGTCCATCTTGCCGGCTTCGATCTTTGAAAAATCCAGAATGTCGTTGATGATGATGAGCAGAGCCTCGCCGGATTTGCGGACCGTGTCGGCGTAATCGCGCTGCTCGGCCGTGAGATCGGTGTCCAGCAACAAGCCGGTCATGCCGATCACCCCGTTCATGGGAGTACGGATCTCATGGCTCATGTTCGCCAGGAAATCGCTCTTGGCCTGGGCCGCGACTTCGGCCCTTAGGCAAGCCTGCTCGAGCGATAGCAGCATTTCTTTTTGCTCAGTGATGTCGATGGTGGCTCCGATCAACCGCTTGGGCTTGCCGTCGACATACTGCACGCGAGCCGCGCCACGGCGCCAGCGAATAACGCCGGGCTGGGGCATGATACGGAAGTCTACGCAATACGGCTCGCCGGTAGCCAAGGCGTGCTCGGAAGCCGCTGCCAAAAGATGGCGATCCTCGGGATGCACCACTTGCCGGACTAGGTTCACGTCCAGCCCGGCGGTGCCGTCAGGGCAGCCCTCCATCGCCGCCCAGGCTTCCGATCCCGTGACGATGCCGGCTTCGAGATCCAGTTCCCATACGCCGAAAGACGCGGCTTCCTCGGCCAGCTTCATGCGTACGGCGTTCTCGCGTAATTTCTGTTCCGCGCCCAGGCGCTCAATAATGTTCCCGGCCAGATGCGCACCGGCTTCCACCATCCTCAGCTGCTCGGGACGCGGCGACGCGGCTTGTTGGTGATACATGGCAAAGGTGCCGAGCACTTTATTTTTTGAATCGTGAATGGGCACGCTCCAGCAAGCCCGCAGCCCGAACCCCAGCGGTAATTCTTTAATATCGGCCCAGCGATCGTCAGTCGCGATATCGGCTGCGATCACGGTCTGGTTGAGATAGGCGGCGGCGCCGCAGGAACCGTTGTCGGGACCGATGGCGCGCCCGTACACCTGCTGAATAAATTCCGTAGGTAAGCCGCCGCCGGATCCTTCGCGCAGCCGGCCGCCCGCGTCCAGCAACAGGATGGAGCAGTAGCACCCGGGGACCATGCGTTCGATACCCGCGGTGAGAGCGTCGAGGACTTCCTTGAGTTCCGCGCCCTCGGTGATCAGGCGCAGCACGCGGCGTTCTTCGAGCAGGAAGTGCGAGGAAGTTTCCAGCTCCGTGGGTTCCCGCCGGCAATCGGTTAAGATCCGGCGCGTGCGCGCCCATCCAATCGCACAGGCTACGGCGGCAGCAGCGAAGATGCCGGTCAGGATGACTTCCACTGACTGGTCTATCGTTAAGAACCAGTGTTTTGTTAAGGGTGAAGCAGCGGTTTGTGGAACAAATGAGCGTGGATGTCTGCGTTCCTAAGGTGTTTCCCTCAGGGCGCCGGCGGGGGATCGAAAGGGCAGGCGGATTCGCAGGACCCGTTCCCGATGGCGTTCTTCCGCTAGATTGCGCGTCCGCGCCCGCAGCAGGTCTTCTAAGGAAACCAGGCCCACGAGGTTGTCTCCGGAGGAGCAATCGACCACGGGCATGCGAGTAAAGCCGGTCTCCGCCATCTTAATAAACCACGGCGCGCAGCGATTCGTCGGGATACGCCACGGCGGGTTGCCGCCGCGCTAGTTCGCCTAAGCGGATATTGCTTCTCGAATCCTCCGCGAGAAAACGCCGCATATCTTTGCGGGTCATGACGCCGACAACGGCGGCATTGTCGCCCAGAATGGGATACAGATGTTGACCGGCGAATGGTCGGGGTGAAACGAGGCGGCCAGTTCGCCCAGAGTTTGCGCTTCCGGAAACGCCACTAGGCTGGTGCGCATGACTTCGCGGACGAACAGGATCTCCAGCGGGTCCACCGAATATTCGCGGCTGAGATGAAAACCGCGGCGCGCGATTTTTTCGGTTAAGATCGACCGCTTCAGCAGCAGCGCGGTAAATCCATAAGCCATGATGTTGGCCACCAGCAGGGGCAGCAGGCCGTTCATGTCATGCGTCAATTCCATGGCGAATACGACGCCCGTTAAAGGACAGCGCATGGTGCCGCCCAGGACGGCAATGTTCGCTACCGCCACGTGGCCGATCTCGATCCCAGCGCCCCCGATATATAATGAAGCATGATTAAAGCCACCGAAAAAATCTGGCACAACGGGCGCATGATTGACTGGACTGACGCCAAAATCCATGTCCTTGCGCACGTAACCAGCTACGGCAGTTCGGTGTTTGAAGGCGTCCGCTGCTATGCCACCGACGCCGGCCCGCGCATCTTCCGCATCCGCGAACACGCGCGCCGTCTGCACGATTCGGCCAAAATCTACCGCATGGAGATTCCCTTCTCCATAGACCAACTCGTCGCCGCCATGGTCGATATCGTGCGCGTCAATCAGCTCGATTCCTGCTACATCCGCCCGTTGGTTATCCGCGGCTACGGCGATATCGGCGTATTGCCCAGCAAGGACACGCCCATCGAAACTTACATCGCCTGCTGGGAATGGGGCCGCTACCTGGGCGCCGAAGCGGTGGCCGAGGGCGTCGACGTGTGCATCTCCAGTTGGACCCGCCTGGCGCCCAACACGCTGCCCGTGATGTCGAAGGCCGGCGCGAATTACATGAACTCGCAGTTGATCCGCATGGAAGCTGCGATTAACGGCTACTCGGAAGGCATCGCGCTCGACGCCGCCGGCTACATCAGCGAAGGTTCCGGCGAAAACGTCTTCGTAGTGCGCGACGGCAAGATCCACACGCCGCCGCTGGGCTCGAGCGTGCTCCCCGGCATCACCCGCGACACGGTGATCCAGTTGGCGCAAGGCATGGGCATCCCGGTGATCGAAACATTGATCCCGCGCGAGATGCTGTACATCGCCGACGAAGTGTTCTTCAGCGGCACCGCCGCCGAAGTCACGCCCATTCGCTCGATCGATCGCATTAAGATCGGCAGCGGCCGCCGCGGCCCCATCACGGAAAAGATTCAGAGCGAATTTTTCGGCATCGTCGAAGGCAGGCAGCCTGACAAGCACGGCTGGTTAACCCCAGTTCCGCAGCCTGTGACCGCTCATTAGTCCCTAAAAAAAGGCGGGAAGCTAATTAAATCCGCGACCCGCCTTTTGAAAGTGGAATCGGAGGAAAACTTCCGCGCGGGAACCAGCTTGCGGCCACCTCCCCCGATACTGACACACTCACCAGTTCCGCGCAGAAATCTGATATCGTTTGTACCAAGACGAGCGCGGATTAGCTATAGTGATCGCGCCAATTTCAACAGTTGTTTCCCACATGCTTTGACCGGCTTACGGTAGCGTTGCTGTGGGTATTCTGTGTATAAATCACTTTTACGATGAAATGTAGCGGACGAAGCGCAATTTCCGGCGAGCGGATCGAAATTGAATTCGCTGCGGCCATTGAAAATGTCGGTCCCCTCCTGACCTGGCATGCGGAGGATGCAGTCTTCATTGCGCCCGGCTTCGTCGATCTGCAAGTCAACGGCTTCGCCGGCGTGGACTTCAATTCGCCCGACGCCTCGCGGGAGGACCTCGAACGCGCCCTGCGCGCCATCTTCTCTACCGGCGTGACACGCTTCTTCCCCACCGTAATCACCGGCGCTCAGGACGCCATGTTAGCAGCGCTACGCAATCTGGCCGCCGCCCGCGAATCGCTCACCTATGGCCATGCCATCGAGGCCATCCACGTCGAAGGCCCGCACATCTCGCCTGCGGATGGCCCCCGCGGCGCACATCCCAAGGAGTGGGTGCGCCCACCGGACTTCGCCGAGTTCCAACACTGGCAAGATGCCGCCCAAGGCCTTGTGCGTATCGTCACTCTCTCGCCCGAGTGGCCCGGCGCGCCGCGCTATATCGAGCAGATCACCAAGTTGGGAGTAGTGGCCGCCATCGGCCACACCCGCGCGACTCCAGCGCAACTCCGCGACGCAGTATCCGCCGGAGCGACGCTCTCCACCCACTTAGGCAACGGAGCCGGCAGTTCCACCCGCACGGAAGACTTCATCGCTTATCAGCTCGCCGAACCGCGTCTAGCCGCGTCGTTCATTGTCGACAACCACCATCTGCCCAACGATTTCCTGCGCCGGGCGCTCGATCTGAAAGGAATGGACCGCAGCATCCTTATAACCGACGCCGTAGCCCCCGCCCTGTGTGAGCCCGGCCCTTACATGCTGGGCAGCGTGCCAGTCGAGTTGCGAGCAGACGACCGCGTCACCCTGCGCGGCGGCGATCGTCTAGCCGGATCGAGCCTGCGCATGGACCGCGCCATCGGCAACGTGATGGCACGCGCCGGAGTCGGCCTGGCGCAAGCCGTTACCATGG
>JALYIB010000391.1 GCA_030775965.1 Acidobacteriota bacterium
TTGGTCCAACTCTTTACTCAGCGGCTTCGAAAGGGGCCGGTCGGTTTTCATGTAATCGATCACCAGCCAGCGCCCGCGAAAATCCAGAATGTCGTACGACTTCAGGCTGCTATCCGGCAACGCAAAACTCGGAGCGCGCCTGCCGGAAAGACCCTGACCCGCGCCGAGCGCGGCCATGGCCATCGCTAGAATTGCTAGTTTTTGCATTTTCATCATCAAGATAATTTTATACGGAGGCGTGCGCTGCTTTCGCCGCCAGCAGCGCCAGCGATTGCCGATAAGGGTCGCGGGCAATGCCGTGTTCGCAAATGATGGCAGTCACGTAACGCGCCGGAGTCACATCGAACGCCGGGTTCTCTACTCTAATATTTTCGGGAGCGACCGCCACGCCGAACACGTGTGTGACCTCGCTCGCCGGACGCTGCTCAATCGGGATCTGGTCGCCGCTCGCCAGCGTCAAATCGAACGTCGACACCGGAGCCGCCACATAAAACGGCACGCCATTTTCTTTCGCGAGCACCGCCACTGAATAAGTTCCTATCTTGTTAGCCACGTCGCCGTTCGAAGCAATGCGGTCCGCTCCCACCACCACGCAGCCGATGCGTCCGGAGCGTAGAAAGTGCCCCGCCATGTTGTCCGTGATGATCGTGGTGGGGATGCGATCCTGCTGCAACTCCCAAGCCGTCAGACGGGCCCCTTGCAGAAACGGCCGCGTTTCGTCGGCGAACACATCGATCTTTTTCCCGGCTTCGACCGCCGCGCGAATCACGCCCAACGCAGTGCCATATCCAGCCGTCGCCAACGCCCCGGCATTGCAATGCGTGAGTACAGTTTTGCCATCCGGCACCAACGCGGCCCCATGCCGCCCGATAGCCATGCACAGGGCGATGTCTTCCTGGCGCACCTGCTGCGCTTCCTCGATCATGCGGCTGACAATGGTGGCTGCAGACTGGCCCTCCAAACTTGCGCGTACCCGCCGCATCCGGTCGATCCCCCAAAACAGGTTCACCGCCGTGGGCCGCGTCGCCGCCAGCGTGCTACATATAGTCTCAAAATCCGCGCCCTGCTGCACTCCCAGCGCCACCCCCATGGCGGCCGCGACGCCAATCGCCGGCGCCCCGCGGATCACCATCGTCTTAATAGCCTCCGCGACCTCCTGATATGTCCGGCAAGTCACAAACACTTGTTGCCGCGGCAGGAGCCGCTGATCGATCATGACCACCCCGCCGGCGGTCCACTCAATTGTTTCCACCATGAACTTCCATTGTGACGCAGAAAAGAGGGACGGAGCTCCGTCCCTATTTTTGTCGCAGCACGGAGATGATATCGTCGGCCGTGATCACGCCGGTTAGCTTTTGATCTTCATCCACCACCGGCAGCGCCAGCAGATTGTACTTGTCGAACAACTCCGTCACCCGGTCCTGACGTTCTTTGACCGGCACTTGAATCAGCGTCTCCGCCGCCAGCGTCGAGAGCAATTGATCGCCTTGATGCAGGAACAGCCGCGCCAGCGGAACGCTGCCTTTGAGCCGCTCCTCATGATCCACCAGGAACAGAGTGTTCAGCGTCTCCAGTAGATCCTCGTTGTCCTTAAGCGCCCGCAGCGCATCGGCCACCGTCGCGGTTTCAGGCAGCGCAACGTACTCCGTATTCATTAAGCCGCCCGCCGTGTCCTCGTCGAATTCCAGCAGCTCTTCCACTTCGTGTTTGGGCTCGTGCTCCATCTCTTCGAGAATCTCGTCGCTGGTTTCTTCTTCCAGTTCGCCCAGTACATCCGCAGCCTCGTCAGGAGCCATCTCCTCCACGATCTCCGCCGCCTTCCCGGTTTCGAGCGATTCTAAAATGCTCACCTGAATATTGGGATCCACCTCGGAGAGCGCGTCCGCCGCCACTTCGCTATCGATGTTTTCAAAAATAGCTTCGCGATCCTCCGGACCCAGCGCCTCGACGATATCCGCCAGATCGGCCGGATGCATATTTTCCAGCAGCCGGTTGGAAATATTCAAACGCAGACGGCGCTGCGGATCAGGCTCCAGAATGTTGCAGAATTCCCAGCGGATCGAATGCGGCGGAATACGCCCCTGCAGCCGCCGGATCCAACGCGACGGAATGACTCCACGCAGCAGCCGCCGGAAAATGCTGCGGATGCCGATATCTACTTCCAGCACCCACAAGATCTGAGACTCATTTTCATCGCGCCTCTCAAACGTCACATCGTTGACGCGAACCACCTTGCGCCCCTGCGCATCCACAATCTGCTGATCGAGAAGATCGCGCGTGAGCCGCAGCATGTACTCGTCTGAATGGTAAGGAGTCAGGTTCTCATCGCGTAGATGAATGCCATCCAGCGAAATGGTTTTAACCTGATCGTAACGGACCGTCAACAGCGTTCCGTCGCCCCCAATTAGAAAGCGGTCGACGCGAACCGGGTCCACCAGCGGCACAATCGCGGCGTCCTTGACTCGGCCCAGGCTCCGCCCCTTAAGGTCGTAGACCTTGAGACCGAACAACTCGGTGAGGAAGTAGAATTCGTCCGCCATGTGCCTGGTTTATTACTGCCCGGTTCCACATGACTACTATGACGGATGGCTGCGCGATGGCGCAAGGAAAATTGTCGGCGAAAGCTTTAGTAAGCCCAATAAGGGCCGGTGCCCGCAGCCGATTGTTGGCCCTCTATCCCAATAAACACGGTGCGGCCGAAAAAGAACGGTAGCCCCCAATCGAACTCCAGGGGAAAGGGACCACCCAAGTTATTAAACGCGGTGTTGGGGGAATCGATCAAGCTTAATCCGTTGGCGATGGAGAAGGCGATATTCGCCGAAACCGTGCTCCCGGAACCGTTGGGATTGGGGCCACTGGTAATGGCCGTGAAACTCAACGGCGACGACGGACAATAATAGCCATTGGCATCGCCGGTGCCGGTGGTGCCGCAATCGGGCAAACCAGTGGTTGTCGAATCCAGGAAAAAGTACCCGCTCGACCCACTGTCGATATAGCTGGTAGTGTAGGCCACGCCCTTAAATGTGGTGGTGAAGTTCCCGGTATTTTCGTTGGCAGCCTGTGCCTGCGCGCTCCCCAGGCTATTGTTAGACTGCGTGCCGATCCCGAAGATCATGGAGCCTGACACTGACACCGCCCCGCTCGCGCCTACTTGCGGCAGTATGACCGCCAGGCCATTGTTATCGGTCTGAAACATCCACACAGGATTTTGCAATTGACTCGTCAACGCCACCGACGCCGGCGTGCATCCCGACGACGGACAACTGTAATAAACCGCCGGAGGTGACGACGACGCGCAAGCCGGCCCGCAATCCTGGCGGAAGAGCCCTACGCCCAGGATTCCAGTCGCACCCAATTCGAGCAAAGTCTGCGCCGGCGTGCCCCCCACGCTGCAGGAGGTAGGGGCGGCGGCGAAATTCGAACCTGCTCCGACCACCTGAATGGGCACGGAAGAAGCCACTTCCCCCGCCATTTTGACATCCACCTTCACGATCGGGCCCCATTGATAAGAGGTGTCGGCGTATTGAACGCAGTTGCCGATCGGATTGTTGCTGGAGTTCGTCACGTAAGGCAGATTCAGCGTGATCTCCGACGACAGCAGCCGGAGCCCCGTGGATCCGGTGTCAACCAGAACATGGTCGATACTCTGGCAAGTAGAGGTCCCCGGAACGCAGATGGTCACCGTGGTAAACAACTCGTCGTTGGCGCCAATCGGCTGTCCGTTCAAGCTAGGGCCGGAATCCACTACCACCGCTTGGACGTTATTGACCGTCGTTGTCGCCGAAGTAGTTGTTCCTCCGCTGCTGCTAGAGCTGTCCCCACTGCCGCAGGCCACTAGTCCCAATGACAGTACCGCTGCGGCGGTCGCAAGATCGTAGCGCTTCATTTCACGATGTCCTGACTGACGCCGCTGGGCAACATCGAGTTAAGGTAAGCTCGTCCATAAAAGGCGCGCATGCGACCGCTGCTTTCCACTACCAAGTCGGAATCGTGCACCGCCGCGGCCCGGCGACGGCCGGTTTTGGCGTGCACTCCGTTTTGGAATTCTGCGTTGTAAGATCCCAAAAGCTGCGGCAAGTCCGGAATCGTCGGCCCGCTCCAGGAAACGCCAAAGACTTTGCCGGCCGGCGTAACGTACTCGCGAATCAAGGTGCCGTCATCCAAGCTGATTACGTGCAGCGTGTAATCCTGCATTTCGACGACGGAACGTTTCGCTTGTAACCTAATTTGGTCAGCAGCCACGGATTCGACGGAACCACCGAGTACCGCCCACCCCGGGACCGCCACGTACGCCAGGACGGCAACCAGAACAAAAGCTTGTTTCATGCTACAAAACCAGTGACGCGTCCCCGCCGAAACGGGTTACGCGAATACCTGCGCCAGAATTCGTAGGAGCGCAGGCCCGCCGTGCGATTGTGCAGGATGTTTACCACACCTCCGTCCTGTAATCCTGGCCTAAGGTTTCTAGCGTACCGCGCACGGTGGAAGGCTTGAAAGGCATGAGTTAAAGTTCCAGCCGGCTCACCGTAATGGCCCCTTGGAAGCAAAGATCGATGTCGCGTCCCGGAGTGCGCGGACGCGCCTGATAGGAACCCGCAAAGCGCAAGCGATCGCCCTCACGATCGAAACGCACGTCGAACGGTTGATTATCCGGATCGCAGAAAACGATCGTGGCAGCGTCGCCGTTGTTGCCATGCGGTAGATTCA
>JALYIB010000392.1 GCA_030775965.1 Acidobacteriota bacterium
GAGCCAGTTCGCTGATGAAATTCGTTTGCCGGAATTCCATGCGGCTATCGCGGCGGCGCGCCAGATCGAGGCCGATTTTCGCCGATTCCACCAAGTCGATCCGCTCTTTGCGGCTGGCGTCGGCGACGCTCTCCTCCCGGATGGGCACGCTGTACACCAAGTGGACGGAAGCGTCGTCGATATTCTCGCCAAAGAGCTTTTCCGCGAGGGCCTTGTTGTCCTCCTTGCGCAACCAGCGAAACAAGGCGGGGAGGGGATTCTGCCGCACGAGAGAGCCATCGATCAGGTCTAGGGGTTCCTGCTGCCCGTCGATGCCGGACGTAATGGGCACGGCCTGGAATAAGCCCGGAATCGCGGTCGCCGCGGTGAGGGCTTCGGCCATGGTCCTTGTGCCGGGCTCAAACCATACCTGTTTACCAAACTCATTCTCATACCTCTGCAAAGGTGCAGCCACCAGCAGCAAGCCGGGGCTCACCGGAATGCCCTCTCCCGCTTCCGAGAAGAGCTCAAAGAGCTTGCGGCTTAGAGAATAAGAATCGAACAGGGAGCGATGGATTCCCAGGCGGTGAACCAGGTAACTTAAAACCCAACTGGGAAAGAACACGGTGAAGAGCACGAGCGCCAGGGCCGCTCCGCCCGCTAGCGAAGCGACTGTCGCCACCCATGGCCAGTGATTGAGCAGGAGATAGGTGGAAATCCAAGGCATGATCGCATCGAGTCGCAACTGATGCAGCAACTCCACGCGCAGAGCTTCTATCCGTGGATGCATGCTGGCCAGATCGGCGGCGCGGGCAGCCGCACGCCCGGCGCCTCTGAGCAGCCAATACGCCGCGTCGCCCACCACCAGCAAAGCGACCGGCCAGGCCCACCCGAACAGCGGCCGGGGCAAGGAAATATTGCCCGTGCCCACATGCTTGAAAGAGAACCGGGGAGAAAGGGCCAAATGCACAATGGCTTTAACGGCGATCCATAATCCACGGCTCAAGAGCAGCAAGCCTTGCAGCGGCCACAGCGCATAACGTTCTTTAAAGCGGACCCAGCGCACCATGCAGGTGGCCACTTCGGCGACGGAGACATTTAGGCCGGCGAGCCACAGGCCGAGTTTCACGAGCCGGTAATAGTGTTGGCGCGCGCGGACTTCGGCCCGCCGCAGCTTGGGCGGGAGGTGGTGCGCGGACAGGTCTTCGACGGGCGCTTTGTCGGCGAAGAAATCGTCGGGATCGGGGATCGCGTCCCAGATGGGTTTCAGCGGCTCGTTGGTGATGGCGTCCAGATATTGGCGGAACCAAGCCCAGCGCCGGGATTCGACCTCAGCGGCCGAAAGCGGGTGAGTAGGAGGCGGCGCATTCTTGGCCTGGTCGCGCAGTTGACAGGCGCGGGCCAAGGCCGCGGCGCTGAGGGCGCCCGCGGAGATGCCGGCCATGGCCTGCGGCGTATCCCGGTCCGAGGCCAGCCAGGCGTGAATGACGCCGGCGGAAAACGCGAGCCCGCGCGGGCCCGCGGTAAAGCAAACCGCATCGCTGCCCGATGGCCGGTCCTGTTTTTGCATTTCCCCCTCCGAATTTCAGAGAAAAGCGGCAATAACTAAAAAAATGCCGTTAGGTAATCATTGATTATTTTTACGGCCGCCGTCAAGGGAGGGGGTGGCGGCCGGGCAGCGGGGCGGGGAATTAACGCTGATTTTGTTTTAAAACTTTTTTGCGAAGGCGGATAGATTTGGGAGTTACTTCTACTAATTCGTCGTCGCGAATAAACTCCAGGGCTTGTTCTAGATTTAGCAAGCGGGGCGGGACCAGGCGGATGGCTTCGTCGGCGCTGGAGGCGCGCATGTTGGTCAGCTTTTTTTCTTTGACAATGTTTACGTCGAGGTCGGCGTCTCGCGCGTTTTCGCCTACGATCATTCCTTCATAGACTTCTAAGCCCGAGCCGACGAACATGTCGCCGCGTTCTTGCAGGTTGAACAGAGCGTAGCCGGTGGTTTTGCCGGAGCGGTCGGCGATGAGGGAGCCGGTGGGGCGGGTGGGGATGTCGCCTTGCCACTCGATGTAGCCATCAAAGAGCGAGTTCATGATGGCGGTGCCCTTGGTGTCCGTGAGCATCTCGCTGCGCAGTCCGATTAACCCACGGGACGGAATGTTAAATTCGAGGCGCACGCGGCCGGAGCCGTGGTTCACCATCTTCACCATCTTGCCTTTGCGGGTGCCTAGTTTTTCGATGACTACGCCGACGAAGTTTTCGGGGCAATCGATGACCAGGAGTTCTTGCGGCTCGTGCAGTTTGCCGTCGATGGTTTTAGTCAGGATTTCAGGTTTGCCCACGGCTAGCTCGAAACCTTCGCGGCGCATCATCTCTATGAGAATGGCGAGTTGCAGTTCGCCTCGGCCCATTACCTTGAAGGCGTCGGGGCCGCCGGCTTCTTCGACCTTGATGGAGACGTTGGTGAGGAGTTCTTTATCTAAACGGTCGCGCAAATTGCGGGAGGTGACGAACTGGCCTTCGCGGCCGGAGAAGGGTGACGTGTTGATGGTGAACGTCATCGCTATGGTGGGCTCGTCGATTTGGATGTGGGCGAGCGGCTTAGGCGTGACCGCGCTGGTTACGGTTTCGCCAATGGTGATGCCTTCCACACCTGCGATCGCCAGGATGTCGCCGGTGCGGCCTATGGTTTCGTCTACTCGCTTGAGGCCGGAGAAAGAGTAGAGCTTGGTGATTTTGGTTTTATGGAAGGAGCCGTCTAGTTTCGCGATGGACACCTCATCGCCGAGGCGCAGGGTTCCGTTGAAGACGCGGCCTATGGCCAGGCGGCCTAAGTATTCGCTGTAATCGAGATTCGCAACCAGGAGTTGCAGGATGGCGTCGGGATCGCCGGGAGGGGGCGGGGTTTTCTCCAGGATGGTTTCGAACAGCGGACGCAGGTTGGTGCTGTCGTCATCCAACTTATATTTCGCGATGCCTTCCTTGCCGTTGGTGTAGATGACGGGGAAGTTGAGCTGGTCTTCCGTTGCGTCGAGATCGATGAACAAGTCGTAGATTTCGTCGAGGACTTCGGGAATGCGGGCGTCGGGGCGGTCGATTTTATTGATGACCACGATCTGCGGGAGGCGGGCTTCGAGCGCCTTGCTCAATACGTAGCGGGTTTGGGGGAGCGGTCCTTCGCTGGCGTCGACCAGGAGCATGACGCCGTCGACGATTTTCAAGGCGCGCTCGACTTCGCCGCCGAAATCGCTGTGGCCGGGGGTGTCAATGATGTTGATTTTGATGTCGTGATAATAGACGCCGGTGGCTTTGGCGAGGATGGTGATGCCGCGCTCGCGTTCCAGGTCGTTCGAGTCCATGACGCGCTCGGTAAGAGCTTCGTTCGAGCGGAAGGTGCCGGACTGGCGGAGCATCTGGTCGACCAGGGTAGTCTTTCCGTGATCTACGTGCGCAACTATTGCGATGTTACGAAT
>JALYIB010000393.1 GCA_030775965.1 Acidobacteriota bacterium
CGATGGCTCCGATGAGGAGGCCGACGCCGGCTGAGCCCCAGATGGCTCCGATGCCGACGGAGCCGCGGCGGAAGACGACGTCGCCAAACAAGCTGAGCAGGATTTGTCCCGCGCCGCCGCCGCTGGCCCAGCCGACGTTGATCAAGCCGATGCCGAAGACGAGGGGAGTCGCGCGCAGGTAGCGCAGGCCTTCGACGTATTCGCGCCAGGGGCGCACGATGCGGTCTTCGGTGAGAGATTCGCGGGCGGCGCGGAAGCCACCGGGAACGCGGAGCTGGCCGATGCACGCCGCGGAAAACAGAAAGGAGAAGGCATTAAACGCGAAGGCCAGGCGATAGCCGCCGATGACGGCGACGCCTCCGAGGAAAGAGCCGATGGCGAGCGCGGTCCATTGCGTAATTTGGGTGAGCGCGTTGGCGGTGTGCAATTCATCGCGCGTGGCGATGGACGGCAGAATGGCGGCGCGGCCGCTGGTGAAGAACGGGGACGCGAACATCAGCAGGCCGCTCAGCAAATACAGAAGCGAGGTGCGGCCGCGCGGGATCGCGAAGATGAAGGCCAGGGCGACGGCGGCGCGCACTAGATCGCTCAGGATCATGAGGCGGCGGCGATCCATGCGGTCGAGCAGGACGCCGGCGATGGGGCCGGCGGGAAGCATGGAGAGGGCGCGCGCGAGCAGGATCGCGGCGACGACCAAACCCGAACCGGTGTTGGCGAGCGCCAGGCTGAAGACGGCAATGTTGTTGAAGTTGTCGCCGGCTTCGCTGACGACTTGGCCGATCCAGGCAAAACGGTAGTTGCGATTGGAGCGCAGCAGCGACAGGAAGCCGCCGGATTTCAAGAGAGGATTTCCTCGCGTTGGGTGATGCTCTTGAGGTAATCGAGATCGAGGTCGTAGCCGAAGCCGGGGGCGGTAGGAACGGCGATGGATCCTTGCAATGAGATTTCAACCGGGGGTTGAATAATATCGCGCTTCCAATAGCGCTGGCTGGCGGAGACGTCGCCGGGCAGCGTGAAGCCGGGAAGCGTCGAGAGCGCAATGTTATGAGCGCGGCCAATACCGGATTCGAGCATGCCTCCGCACCACACGGGGATGCCGTGGGCGTGGGCGAAATCGTGCACTTGCTTGGCGGCATGGAAACCGCCGACGCGGCCTAGCTTGATATTAAGGATGCGGCAGGCGTTGAGCGCGATGGCTTGTTCGGCGTGATGCGGGGTGCGGATGCATTCGTCGAGGCAAATGGGCGTTTGGACTTGGGCTTGGAGAATCGCATGGTCGAGAATGTCGTCGTGGGCGAGCGGCTGCTCGATCATCATCAGATTGAACTCGTCGAGGCGCTTGAGATGATCGGTGTCGGCTAGCGAATAGGCGGAATTGGCGTCGGCCATCAGCAGAATGTGGGGGAATTTCGCGCGCACCTGGCGGACGACGTCGATGTCCCAGCCGGGTTTGATTTTGATTTTAATCCGCTGGTAGCCGGCGTCGAGTTCGGTCTGAATGTTATCGATGAGCTGCGGGACGGAATCCTGAATTCCGATGGAGACGCCGCAGGGGATTTGGGTGCGCGCGCCGCCTCCTATGTGTTGGGCGAGCGGGACATTGGCGCGGCGGGCTTCTAAATCCCAGACGGCGGCTTCGAGTCCGCCGCGGGCCATGAAGTGGCCGCGGATGTGGGCGGTGCGGCCGTAAACCTGGGCGGCGCTTGCGAAATCGTGATGGAGAACGCGCGGGGCGACGTAATCGCGCAGCAGGGGCCAGATGGATGCGGTCCACTCTTCGTTGTAGAAGGGGTTTTCGCCGGCGGTGACTTCGCCCCATCCGGAGAGTCCGTCGGAAATCACTTCGACGAGAACGATGGCGCGCTCATAGGTGCGGCTGAAGCTGGTTTCGAAAAAATGCACCAGCGGCATGCGGATCTGGCGGAGGACGATGCGATCTAGTCGGAAGGCCATGATGAAAATAAGTACGTGCCGAAATCGGGGGAGCGTTCGAAGCCGGTGACGGCCAGCCCGGCGTCGAGATTTTGTCGGAACAGGCGGGCGACGCGCTGCTGGATCTGGATGACTTCGGCGGGAGCGGTGCGGCGGAGGCGGTCGAGGCCGGTGGGAACAGGGATGCGGGCTAGCGTCGTGAACTCCTGGCGCGGGCGGTGGAGATGCCATTCGGCCACGCAGCGATCGGTGGGCAATCCGCCTTGCAAGCGGCTCGATGTGATGCCGTAATGATTGGGCAAGTAGCGGCGGATGATGGCGCCGAGTTTTTCGACGTTGAAATAGGCGTTCTTGATTTCCAGCGGATCGAAGGTCCACTCGACCAAGTCGAAGCCGTGCGCGAGGGCGTCTTCGCGTTGGGCTAGCTTCAGCATTCGTCCGGCGCCGGAGTCGCGGTATTCGGGCAGCACGCCCAACATGTGGCTGTGCAAGTAAGCGCGCTGTCCGGCGCGCACCGCGGGGATGGCAACGCAGAATCCGCAAAGACAATTGTCGTCGAAGGCTCCGAGGACTTGGCCGCCAATGTCGCTGGCGACGACGAAAAAGCGCACGGGCAAGAGGTCTAAATCTTCCCAGCCCCAGATCGTGCGTTGGAGGTTGACGGCGTCGGCGAACTCGTGGCGGCCGGCGAGCGCGCGAACCGTGATCATACTTGGTTGCGTTTGGTTTCGTTCCGTTTAGCCGCCTGCCACAGCGCTTCCATTTCATCGACGGTGGCTTGCTGGGGCGTTTTTCCATCGGCGGCGAGGCCTTCTTCGACGTGGCCGAAGCGGCGGCGGAATTTGGAATTGGTTTTGCGGAGGGCTTGTTCGGGATCGACTTTCAGGAAGCGGGCGATGTTGACGATTACGAAAAGCAGGTCGCCGATTTCGTCTTCGATTTCGGCGGCGTCGCCGGTGGCGCGGGCGGCGTCGATTTCGGCTCTCTCTTCGTCCAGCTTGTCGAAAACCTGGTCGATATTTTCCCAATCGAAACCGGCGCTGGCGGCTTTCGCGGCGATTTTCTGGGCTTCGACTAATGCGGGGAGCGCGCGCGGAACGGCGTCCAGGAGGCCTTTGGGACGCGGCTGGGCTTTGCTTTCTCGTTCTGCGGCTTTGATTTCGTCCCAGCGGCGGAGGACGTCAGCGGAGGTTTTGGCGTCGCCATCGGCGAAAACATGCGGATGGCGGCGGACCAATTTGCTGTTGATCGCCAAGAGCGAATCGGCGATGTCGAAGCGGCCTTCCTCGGACGCCATTTGCGCGAAGAAGACGGCTTGCAGGAGCAGGTCGCCTAGCTCGTCGGCGAGGCCATCCCAATCCTGGGCGTCGATGGCGTCCATCACTTCGTAGGTTTCTTCGAGAAGATAGGGTTTAATGGTGGCGAAATTCTGTTCGCGATCCCAGGGGCAGCCGCCGGGGGCGCGGAGGCGCGCCATGATTTCGACCAGACGCGCGAAGGCGGGTCCGGCGGACTGTTTGGTTTCGGGCATGGAAACCTCAGGTTATCATGCGGGTGTTTGGACACACTTCGGCTGAAGGCAATTGGCTCACGGATGGACACAGATGGACACGGATAAGACAAAATCGTCTCGCGGTGGGGTGCTGGTTTAGGGCAACCCCACCGGAGTGGTGAAGGTCATGGACGGCTTGCTGGTCTTTGAAAAGTGACTGAATGAACCAGTTTTCTGC
>JALYIB010000394.1 GCA_030775965.1 Acidobacteriota bacterium
GCGATGGCGGACGCGGAGATTGCCGCGCTCCCAGCGGAATTCCGTGAGCCCCGTTTCTTCGCGAATCTTGTGGGGATCGGAAAAGAAAATTTGGCACGCGACAGAGAATACCTGGGCGTCGCTGAAGCCCTGGAGCAGCGGCGGGAGAAAATCCGGTTCCACGCGCATGTCGCTATTGAGCAGCACGACGACATCATGGCGGGCGGCCCGGAACCCTGCGTTCGACCCGCCGCCGAAGCCGAGATTTGTTTCGAGTGCCATCACGCGGACTTGCGGGAATCGCTCACGGACGAACTCGGCGCTGCCATCGCTAGAACCGTTGTCGACCACGATGACTTCGCTTCCAGCAACACGCTCGGCCGCGGCGACTACCGATGGAAGATATTTTTCCAGAAGATCGCGACCATTCCAATTGGGGATCACAATCGCGGCGGAGGACGCATCGGGCTGGGTGTCCGTGTTGAGCTTGCGGCGCGGGAGCAGGCGCACGAGCAGATCGGTAGCCGCCAGACCGATCGCTACGAACAGCAGCAGAAGCGGTGAGACGATGGCCAGCGGGAGTCCCGTTAAAATGCGCCGCAGCGCGCCGGGCCTAGCTGCCGCCACCGTTTGCATCACCCTTGATTGGCGATTGGTCGAGATCCGGCCCCAGGTTCAATTTGCGGCCGACCTTGATCCAGCGCGAGGACCTCCACAGGTTGAGCCGAGCCGTGAAGTCCTCGACTTGCTCCTGCACTTGCATACTTAAATCTTGCACTTCGGCCGCGAGTTTCTGTGCCCAAAGGGTTCGCTCGATGACCACGTTTTCGGCGGCCGCCAGACTTCCAAGGACAGTGGTCAGGTCGCGGCGTGCGGCAGCGAGTTCTTCTTCCGTTCGCAGTGCCCACCGGTTCTGTTCTTCCATATGAACCGTTAATTCTTCATGTTTTCCGTGCAACGCGGTATATTGTCCGCGCGCTTCGAGCAACTCATGCTGGAGGCTTTCGATGTGTTTCTCGCGCTCGCGGAGCACGTTGGAGCCTTGATGAACGAACAGAAAAGCGGGCGACGGAGGCGGCTCGCGAAGGGAGCACACCGCCAGAAAGAAGTGCGCTTCCCGAGGAGTCCCGCGCACGCCGTCCATACGGCCCTCGATGGCGGAACCAGCGCGGTCCTGATAAAACGCGAAGGCCTCCACATGATTTTGCAGGAGGATCGTCGAGTGCGGAAAAAACTCTCCGAGCACGTCGCGGAATTCGTCAAACTCAAATTCGTGAGTGTGGAACGGATTGGGCCCGGCGGACCCTCGCGATGCTGCGTAGTATTCCTTATTTGGCGTCGAAACCAGAAAAACGCCACTGGGGTGGAGCAGCCGCCGGGCTTCGGCTAATAGCGCTCGCCAATCCGTGATGTGTTCGATCACTTCAAACGCGGTTACTAATTCGAACGACGCGCCACGAAAGGGCAACCCGGTAGCGGACGCGGGAACGAAGGAAACGTTGGCTTGTGAATACGCCGTTTTGGCGTGAGCAATCGCTTCGGGCGCCAGGTCAATTCCAATGGTGGAGCGGGCGCGGACCGCTAGCTCGGCGGTGCCGTAGCCCGCGCCGCATCCGAGATCCAGAACACGCGCGCCGGGAGCAAAGCGCGAAGCGAAGGCATAACGGGAAATATGTTCCGCCCACAGGTCGGGATCTACCTTACCTGGAATGACGCGCTCGCCTGTAAATTCGATCACAACGCCACGGCTCCCGCGCCGATTCGCGAGTTCACTTCCACGCGGCAGCGAAAGCGGAAGTGCCCGTACATGGGTCCGTCGGGCGGCGTCATTTGCAGGACCACGGCGTTGTCGATCCAGTCGCACACATTGAAGCGCTCCAGATTTCCGTTCGCGACCGCCGGCGAGAACGAGATCGACGTGGAGTAAAGTGTAGGAATATTGAGGTGAAAGTCTACCGTGCAAACCTCGCCCGCCATCAGTGGCGAGAGCGGATAGCCTTCACTTTCCGTATTCGAGCCGGCGAGATCTACCCCGCGTTGATCGCGAAATGTGATGCCGACGATGGGCCGGTCCATATTAC
>JALYIB010000395.1 GCA_030775965.1 Acidobacteriota bacterium
GAACACGCCCAGGCCGCCGCCTCCAATCGCCGCCGCAATGGTGGCGGTGCCGATGGTGGTGACGGCGGCCACGCGAATGCCGGCTAGGATGGTGGGTGCGGCGAGAGGCAGTTGCACTTGCCGGAGCATTTGTCCGCTGGTCATCCCCATGGCGATCGCCGATTCGCACACTGCTGCGTCGACGCTGGCGATTCCCACAAAGGTATTGCGCAAGATCGGCAAGAGCGCGTACATCACCAAGGCGATAATTACGGTGCGCTTGCCGATGCCGCCGATGAATGGGATCGGAATGAGGAAGCCGAACAGCGCGAGGCTGGGAATGGTTTGCATCACGCTGGCGAAGCCGAGCAGCCAACGTTGCAGCGCGGCGCGGCGTGTTAAAAGTATGCCCAGCGGCACGCCGATCAGCATGGCCGCAGCCATTGCGCTCAGCACCAGCACCAAGTGTTCGCCGGTGAGTTGGAGCAGATCGTTTACTAAATCGGGACGCATGTCAGTCCAGGCTTCCTAGGAAGGCTAGCGCTTCTTCGGTCCTTGAGTTGCGAAATTCCTGGGGATCGGCGGCCACTTCGAGGCGGCCGCGCGCGAGCAGACCGATGCGCGTTCCCAGCCGCAGCGCTTCGCGCACGTCGTGGGTGACGAATATAGAAGTCTTCTGCAAGTTGCCGCGTAAGTCCAGGAACTGACGCTGTAGTTCGACACGCGTCACGGGATCGAGGGCGCCGAACGGCTCATCGAATAGTAATAGAGGGGGATCCGCGGCGAGGGCGCGCGCTACGCCCACTCGCTGCCGTTGCCCGCCCGAAAGCTGGCGCGGGTAGCGCGCGCGATACTCTTCTGGCGGCAATCCCATCTCGCCCAGCAAGTGCGCCACGCGCTGCGCGACATCGGCGGGCGGCCATCCTTCGAGGGTGGGCACGAGTCCGACGTTTCGCTCCACGGTGAAATGCGGAAACAAACCCACTTCCTGGATTACGTACCCGATTCGGCGCTTCAAACGAATGGGGTCCCATTCGCGAGTGGACTTGCCCTCCACGCGCACTTCCCCGCGGGTAGGAAAAAGCATGCCATTGGTCATTTTGAGCGCGGTAGTTTTGCCCGACCCACTGCGCCCCAGCAGCACCAAAGTTTCCCCCGCTTCCACGGTAAAGTTTATGCCCGAGAGAATCTGCCGCCCGCCCACCTCATAGGACACCTCGCAAAACTCAACCAGTGGCATTCAACCGCATTATTCCACGTTACACCCAGATTCGTGTGCTACCTTGGCAAAAGACGTGCAGTATTACGGGAGGTACGTCGTGCAGGCCACCCACACACCCGTTTCCACCGCCGGCGGACTTCTGCAACGATTTTCGGAGGCCCGCGCTGAATCCGATCGTTTGTTCGCCATCGTGCGCCGCGATGCGCTCTACGAACGACCTATCCCCGACCGACACCGTATTGTGTTTTACCTGGGGCATCTGGAAGCCTTCGAAGGAAATCTGCTGCGCGAGACGGTTGGCGGAATGCCGTCGTTCCATCCCGAGTTCGACCGGCTGTTCGCCTTCGGGATCGACCCAGTAGGAACGGGGCTTCCTTCCGATGACCCTGAAGACTGGCCGGCGCTGTCAGAAATTCAGGATTACAAGCGGAAGCTGCGGAAGCAAATCGACGCGCGGGCAGTGGCAGACGCGCACCTTTTGAATGTCGCGATCGAACATCGCTTGATGCATTGCGAGACGCTGGCGTATATGCTGCACCGCTTGCCGCCGTGGCAAAAGCTGCGTCCCATGGGCAGTGCGGCGGCCGTTTCCCGAGAGGCGTTGGAACCCGCGATGGTCGAGGTCCCCTTGGGCCCTGTGACGCTGGGCTTGCCGCGCAAAAGCGCGGACTTCGGTTGGGACAACGAGTTTGAAGCGCACACGGTGGAAGTGCCGGCGTTCGCGATCGACCAATACAAGGTTTCGAACGGACAGTATCTGGCATTCATGGAAGCTGGCGGCTATGCTGACGCCGCGTTTTGGACGGACGTCGACTGGCAGTGGAGGGTGGCGCAAAACGTCACGCATCCCGCGTTCTGGCGGCGCGGCGCGGAGGGGTGGATGTATTGCGGAATGTTCGAAGAAGCCGCGTTGCCGCTCGACGGGCCCGTGTATGTGAGTCACGCAGAGGCCTGTGCGTATGCGCGCTGGGCTGGCAAAAAACTGCCTACGGAGGAGCAATGGCAGCGCGCCGCGCTCGAAACGCAACCGCGAGGCAACGCTGATTTTCGCTACTGGGACCCGACGCCCGTGAACGCTTTCCCCGAAACACGTAGCGCGTTCGGCGCGGTTGAGACGATCGGCAACGGCTGGGAGTGGACGTCGAGTGTCTTCGCGCCCTTTGCCGGATTTAAATCTTTTCCGTTTTACCCAGGCTACTCCGCAAATTTCTTCGACGGCCGGCATTGGGTTATGAAAGGCGGCTCGCCGCGCACGGCGGCATGTATGCTGCGGCCGTCTTTCCGCAATTGGTTTCAGCCACATTATCCCTACGTGTACGCAGGCTTTCGCTGTGTGAGCTAGAGAGGAATTCTCCCATGATCGTATCCCAGGAACTCACGATCTTCGAACAAAGCTTTGCAGCCGATGTGCAGGCGGGACTGAACCGCGCGGGCCAAAAGGAACTGCCATCGAAATATCTGTACGATACCGTTGGTTCGCGCCTTTTCGATGTGATCACGGCGTTGCCCGAATATGGAGTGACGCGCGCGGAGGAACGCATCCTGAGGGAACACGCCACGGAAATCGTGGAGCGTTTGCCTACGCCTCTGACCGTCGCCGAGTTGGGCAGCGGCAGCGGCCAGAAGACGCGCGGGCTGCTCGAAGCACTGTGCCATCGCGATCCGACTTCTTATTACCCTATTGAAATTTCGCCCGCTGCGTTGGCTATGTGCAAGCGCGAAGTGGGCGACATCCAGGCCATCAGCATTTTGGGACTGGAGCGCGACTATCTGGACGGCCTGGCGGAGGTGGCGTCCCAGAGACGCCAGGGAAAGCCACTGTTGGTTCTCTTCCTGGGCAGCACCATCGGCAATTTCGATCCTCCCGCCGCTGCCAGCTTTCTTCGGGAACTGCGCGGTTTGCTCCAACCCGGCGACTCGCTGCTATTGGGCACCGATCTTGAAAAGCCGGTTCCGGTGCTGCTCGACGCCTATGACGATCCCCTTGGCGTCACCGCAGCCTTCAATCTCAACCTGCTGGCGCGAATCAATCGCGAACTGGACGGACGCTTCGATCTATCGCAGTTCGATCACGAGGCGCGTTTCAACACAACGGCGCGCCGCGTCGAAATGCATTTGCGATCCAATCGCCGGCAACGGGTGGCGATCGATAAAGCGGACTTGACGGTCACTTTTGAAGAAGGGGAAACGATTTGGACGGAGAGCAGCCATAAATACTCGTGCGCGGAAGTGCTGCGCATGGCTCAAGCCAGCAGCTTCCGCTGTGAGGCGCAATGGATCGATCGCCAGTGGCTCTTCGCTGAAAATCTGTGGATCGCGGAGTAACGCCTTACCGCGCGGACATTCCTTTGTCATTCCAGCCGGAGCGCGCTGGCCGGCATACAGCGGACCGTCGCTTGAAGCGAGTGCTGGTGAGTGCGGGAAGGGGCCGCGCACGAACGGTCCTATTTCTCGGGCGTATCGCCGGGAGCGCCGGTGTTCGACGATCCCAGGAACAGCTTCTTGCCATCGGCCAAAGTCACGTCCCGTCCGTTGGCTTTGTTCGAACCGTCTTTGGACTGATAGCCGTCGACCAGCACTTCCATGCCGGTGGTGACCGACGCTTTCGTTACGCCGCGGCGCAGCAGAGTGTTGGGACTGCCGCATTCCACCATCCAGTTCGTCACCTTGCCGTCGGCGTCCTTGACGTCGATGTGGATCCAGGCGTGCGGATTGATCCATTCCATCCTGGTTACCGTACCGCGCAGCTTCACGGGCTTGTTACCATCGAACTCGGCGGTAAACGCGTGATGGGCGAAAGCTGACGATGCTAGCGCCAAACCTACTACTAATCCCATCATTTTCGCTCGCATAAAAAGACTCCTTCTGTTTTTGCCGCTTTTTGCTGCCGCGCCGCTCCGCTTATGCTGCCGGCCCTCGAATCGTTGCCTCCCTGGCGTGCAAATCGTAAAGCGAGTGTCTCGCCTATGGTTTCTTGCGATACTGCCCGTATAGCAGTTCTTCCACGAACTCGACGCACTTGAATTCCATCAACTGGACGTTTTTTTCAAGGCGCCGGTAAATGGGCATGCTGATCTTCCAGGGCTTGGTGAACACGTTCTTGTCCTCGACGGTCGCCTCATACAGCAAGGTGTCAGCGCCGCGCAGGGTATAGCGCTCGATTACGTGCAAGGCGTCGGAGTGGAAATCGCCGGCGCGATCGAACCAGGTCTGATCGTTCAATCCGGTGACGTCCACCACCAGGGTGTCGCCATCCCAATGTCCAACCGATTGCCCCATCCAGCTATCGATCGGCGGCGGCCCCGGATCTTCCATATAAATGGTGCGCGCGGCGTTGGCGTACTCGTAGCTGATCAGAATGAATTTCGGAGTCTGCACGATCTGGAAGGGGAACGGCATATAAGTGGCGCGGGGGACGCCGGGCAAATAGCACTTCACTTCCGGGTCCAGCTTAAGGCGGTCCGCGAAATTTGCTTTCTTGGTCGCGAGCGCTTCCGGCTTGTAGGGAATCTCTTCGCCTTCGACCACGCCTTGCCCGGGGGGCATCGCGCCGATGGCGCCCAGCGGGATCAGGGGGCTTGCGGCGGCCGCGTGGCCTTGCAGATCCCAATTGGCTGTGGTTAAAACCTGCCAGATCCCGTTCAGATTGGGTTTGCCATCCGGAGTCCGCCGCACCTGGCCGGCCGCGGGCAGGGCCAGCAGCGCCACTGGAA
>JALYIB010000396.1 GCA_030775965.1 Acidobacteriota bacterium
GATGTAACGGTTTCCGTAATCCCGGTCTGCACGTTCTTCACTTGAACGGAGGCCTCCGGAACCGCTGCGCCCGAGGTGTCTGTGACCGTACCCAGAATGGTTGCGGTCGCGCCTTGACCCGACACTCTTGCCACTGTCGCTCCATAGGTTCCGAGCAACAGCAGCGCCCCAAATACAATCTTGAGTTTTGAATTTACCAAGTACCCCCCCTTATGGCCATTAAGGCCTTGAGTAGGATACTACGAAACGCGCTGCCACGCAATACCAAATTTGGCATATCAACGAAGGGGTATGCCAGCTGTGGAATGTCAGAGAAGGGCCAAAAGACAAGTGGAAGGGATGGTCTTAACTGGGCTTCGTTCTTCCGTTCAAAATTACTTCAAAACCATCTTCTGATCGATCGTCTTATCCTCGACAACCAAGCCGTAGGCGGGGCCCATCATTTCATCCCACGTCATGTCGCCGTAATAAACCGTCTTGTTCGGATTGGGATTGAACTTGTTGTTGGCCGAGTTGTCATAGTGCGCAACTATGTGCATCTTGGTCCCTTTGGGGACTTTGATCCAAGTGTCGTACCAAATTTGCCAATTGAAATCGTACTTCGGAACGTCCAGAATCATTTCCTTCCTTCCGTCCGGGTACGTCAGTTCAAAGCTCATTTGTTTTCCGCGCAGGTGCATGTGAGGCATTAGTCCGACCAACGTTACGTCCCTGGCAAACTCGACATCCGCCGGGGGACTCTCCCAATTAGGATGATTGGGCGGGATTGCGAAGTGAGCGTGATCCTGCGGTGCGGACGCGGACATGGCAAGATAGCGATACTTTGGCGGTTCCTTTGCCACGGTAAACCCAATCGCAATGTTAGCGCCCTGCACGGGGGTGCCATTCGGAGTGAAGTGATAGTTGATGGCGATATCGGTTCCCGCCCGAATCAGCTTAGCGGCGTTGTACTGACGGAAATCCGAAGCACCTCTGCCGGGCTCATAACATTCTTCGATCCCATTTGTCCCGGCGAACACTCCCGCCACTGTATTCGCCGGCACAGGCCCTTGCGGTACACCCCCGGTTGTTCCTTGCAAGCCATTCCTGTCATCTATTTCGTCACCGTCCGCGTTCCGCCGTTTGTCCTGCCAGATGGGCTTGCCGTACTCCGTCGCGGGCTTGTGCGGCCCTAGGGCCAAGCAAGTGTGATGCGTTACCGTGGGATTGCTCGGGCGAAGCTCAATCGAAGTTATCCAGGTGTCTTCAGTGAAGGGACTGGGAATGACGACCCAGGTCCACTCCAGCAAACCGGCGGCGGGAACGTCGAACCGGGGACCCTGCACTACCACGTCGGGTTTGATTTGCCAGCCATCGGGTGGCCAATCGATGGGGGCGGGAGCGTCCTTCGGGTCGCCCAGCGCGGCGCCGGTATCGGCCCATTTCGCGAGGATATCAATGTCACCCTGCTTTAGCGAGCGGTCATTGGTAAAATGACCGATCTTGGAGTCCGCGCCCCAGGGCGGCATCTTTTTCAATAGGACGGCGGCTTTCATGGCCTTGGCCCATGGCCGAGTGCTTTCGTAGCTGAGGAATGACATGGGCGCGATTTGGCCGGGCCGATGGCAGCCTTGGCAGTTTTTTTGTAAGATCGGCAGGACGTCCTTGGCAAACGTAACGTTTGCGGCCGCCTCTTGACCCCACAGCTTGGCTACGGTCGATCCATAGGTTCCGAGTAACAACAGCGCTCCAAGAACAATTTTGAGTTTTGAAGTTACCAAGATTTTCCCCCTTATGGCCTTTAAAACCTTTGAGTAGTGTACTACGAAAGTCCTGCCCCGCGATATTGGCAGATTCAAGCAAGAGGTGTCAACCACAACAAGCGAGAGATGTTTGGGAAAATCGCCTAAAGATTACAGATCCCCACGGCGCTACGCCAACTGTGGAATGCCAGAGAAGAGGACGGGACTTGACCTTCAGGAGGGGCCGCCTTATAATCTTTCGTCAGGAGAAACGATGAGAATCGGAACTGTTACGTTAGCCTCGTTTGTGCTGTCTTGCGCGGCGTTCGGCCACCACTCTTTTGATGCTGAGTTTGACAGCGATAAGCCCGTGTCGCTAGATGGCACCATCACCAAAGTAGAGTGGATCAATCCACACTCATACATCTACATCGATATAAAGGGTAAAGATGGCAAAGTCACCAACTTTGCCGTGGAAGGCGGTCCCGTAGGAATGTTGCGCCGGTGGGGCATCGAGAAGGATCTATTGAAGCCCGGCGACAAAATACATATAAATGGCTACGCGTCAAAAGATGGTTCGGCCCGAATGGCCGGAAGGGAGTTGGTGCTGCCGGATGGAACCAAAAAACAGATGGGGCCGCTGGTTAGGCCGCTCAACTAGCGTGGATCCGCATTTCATGACGCAAAGATTGCTGATTGCTTGCGCGGCCTGCGGGATTGCAATGGCGCAAGTTCCCGCTGGGGCGCCCTCAAAGAACGATAGTGGACCCGTTGTGACACTGCCTACCCTGCCTCCTTCAGGTAAGCCACTTCCTAAAATGTCAAATGGCAAACCGGATTTGTCTGGAATGTGGATGTATCAAGCGGCCAGTAACCTGGAAAGCGCGCCCTAC
>JALYIB010000397.1 GCA_030775965.1 Acidobacteriota bacterium
GGACCTTACAGCGGCGGAAATCATCGTCTCGGTGGGAAGGGGCATCAAGGAACAATCCAACCTTCCCGTCGTGGAAGATCTCGCGAAGGCATTGGGCGCGGAATTAGCTGCGTCACGACCGATCTGCGACGCGGGATGGCTCCCCATGGAGCGGCATGTGGGGAGTTCGGGGCAAACGGTCACCCCCAAGGTGTACATCGCCGTGGGTATCTCGGGCGCAATTCAGCACCTTGTAGGCATGAAGGGAGCTAAGACGATCGTCGCCATCAACAAAGATCCCAATGCGCCGATTTTCGAAGTTGCAGATTACGGAATTGTCGGCGACCTGTTCGAAATCGCGCCAGCGCTCGCCGCGGAAGTGCGAAAAGCTAAGGCCTAGCGGCCTCATTGTGCATAAATTTTCTGCCACTCTGCCAAGAGAAGCAGGAAGTGCTAGGCTGCAGTTTTCCAAACTTCATCTACCCCGATAGGCATGTCCCCTCCCGAATTGCGCGAACGCTACTCTCCTTTAAGCGACCGGTCCATGAGATCGCGAATGGCAACGCGTGGGTCTTTGCCACGATGGAGCACGGCGTCCATCTGGCAGATAATCGGTAAGTCCACTGCATATTTCGCGCCCAACGCCACGGCCGCGCCACAGGTTTCGACGCCCTCGGCGATCATCGGGGTGGACGCCGTGATCTCCGCGAGGCTCTTCCCCCGCGCAAGTTCGATGCCGACCCTCCGATTGCGGCTCAGTTCACCGCCGCACGTCAACACTAAATCTCCAAGTCCCGCGAGTCCCGCGAGCGTGGATGGCTGCCCGCCCATGGCAACCGCCAGACGTGTGACCTCAGCCAGTCCGCGCGTGATCAGCGCAGCTTGCGTGTTGTTCCCCAGGCCCAGCCCCTGCACGACTCCGGCGGCAATGGCGATCACGTTCTTGAGCGCTCCGCCGATTTCTACGCCGATCAGGTCGTTGTTCGTGTAAAGGCGAAACGTAGGTCCCGAGAAAGCAGTTTGGACGGCGGCAGCCGTTGCAGCGTGCGCCGATGCGACCACCACGGTGGTGGGCTCTCCACCCGCGACTTCACGGGCGAAGGTGGGCCCGGAGAGCACCGCGATGCGCGGCTCGAATTTCGGCTCGACCACCTCGCAGAGCACCTGGGACATCCGCGACAGAGTGCCGCGTTCTAAGCCCTTGGTCGCGCTCACGAAGATCGTCGCGGGGTTGAGTGCGGGCAGAACTCGTTCGTACAAGGAACGCGCGTAGTGGGAGGGCACGACACCCAGCAGAATGCCAGCGCCGTCGATCAACGCGGGCAGGTCGGACACGATCTCGATGTTTTCCGGAAGACGAAGTCCCGGCAGAAATACGTCGTTTTCACGCGAATTGATCATACGGGCGGCGAGATCCGGCTCGAACACCCATAGCCGCAGGCGTTCAAAACGCGGTGCCAGCACGATTGCAAGCGCCGTCCCCCAACTGCCGCCGCCAAGGATCGATAGCGTCATTTTCGTCCCCATGAAAATACGTTTTCCGTGCCGGCGCGCAAACGCAACCAGTTGGATTTGTGGCGGTACACGATGAAGGCTCCAGCGATGAAGGCTGCCACGGTCACTTGGAGGGGCGGATGCAGGATCATCCACACCCCGAAGGGGAACGTCGCGGCGGCCAGGATAGACGCCGCAGAGATATAGCGCGTGGCAGCCGCCGTGACCCCGAATAATAGCAGCACGGCAGCCAATGGAAGCGGTGTCAGATACGCGAAAGCTCCGATGAAAGTCGCCACGGCTTTGCCGCCTTGGAATTTAAGAAATATCGGGAAGGCGTGGCCGGCCATCACGGCGAGCGCCGCAAGACTGGTCCATTCAGGACCCTCGCCGGTGAGTTTTGCGGCTAGCCAAACAGCGACGAAACCTTTGGCGATGTCGAGCGCCAGAGTTGCCAGTCCTGCGGCGCGGCCGGTGGTGCGCAGCACGTTGGTGGCTCCAATGTTGCCGCTGCCGGATTGGCGCACATCGGTCCCGCGCGTAAGTTTCACCAACAAAAATCCGAACGGAATCCCCCCCAGCAGGTAAGCCATGAAAATCGCTAAGAGTCCCAACATAATTTAGGCCAAAGGAAACCCTGCCAGTTGCGTGTACCGGCCGCCCGCGGAAAGATATAAGAAGAATTGCGCCGCATGGAAGGAACCGAAATCAAAACCGCAACCCGAGGGGAGGGATTCGAGTTCTTGACGAAGGCGGTCGAGCGCCGCCGTTTCGCGAATGCGTGCCAGGGTCAAATGCGGAGAATAATCGCGCTTCTCGACAGGAACACCTAATTCCGCCACTGCTTCTTCTGTAGCCCGCGCCAACCCGCGGAGAGCTTCGCCGCCCTCCACGCCGGCCCAAAAAACGCGCGGCCGGCGTTCGTTCGGAAACCAGCCTAGACCTTTTACCGCGATTTCGATGGGTCCGGCCGCCTGCACCGAAGCCAGGGTGCGCGTCATCTCATCCAGTCGTGCTTCGGGCCACTCGCCGATGAATTTCGTAGTGACGTGCAGATTTTCGACCGGGCTCCAGGAAATCTTCGCCGTCGGCCGCAAACGGCTCACAAAGGAGCGCAGCACCTCGGTCAAGCCGGCGGGGATATCGATCGCGGTGAACAAACGCATGCGAAACTAACTAGTGTAGTATGCGCGCGGCCTTCGTGAATAAACTTGCTGTCTGTGCGGGAGAAACTCAAACTCTAGTGCAGCTGCCGCTATCGTTTTACGCGCGGCCCACAGTGGAGGTCGCTCGCGAGCTGCTCGGCAAAGTCATCCGCCACGGTGCGCTCTCAGCCCGCATCGTCGAAACCGAGGCGTATCTGGGCGCAGAGGATGCGGCGGCACACGCGGCGCGAGGGTGGACTCGACGCACCAGCGTCATCTTCGGTCCTCCGGGACGGGCCTACGTCTATTTGATTTACGGCATGCACTATTGCCTGAACGTTGTGGCGGAACGTGACGGCGTCGCAGGCTGCGTGCTGATTCGCGCGGCGGAGCCGCTAGCCGGCGTCCTTGCTCCCTCCAACGGCCCAGGGAAACTCACTCGCGCGCTGGGGATCACGCTGGAGCACTATGGAGCGGACCTGACGCGGGGGCCGCTTACCATTCACTCTCCGGCGAGCGACGAACGATTCACCATCGCCACCTCACCGCGGATCGGGATCAATAAGTCGGCGGATCTTCCGTTGCGATTTTTTATCCGGGGAAACGGTTTTGTCAGCCGCGAGCGCCGCCGCTGACGATCAGAATCTCACCGGATACGTAATCTGATAACGGCGAGCAAAAGAACAGGACGGCGCCGGCAGCCTCCTCGGTAGTCCCGAGCCGTCCCAGCGGACAAGCAGCCTTGGCCGCTTCGAGAAACGCGGGCGGGGCGCCTACCGGAATCTGACGCCCAGCCATCTCGATCATGGGCGGGGCATTTTTATCGATGGGCTGGATAAGGCGCGTGTCTATCAAGCCGAAGCCCACCGAGTTCACATTCACGTTGTGGCGTCCCCACTCTTTGGCAAGCACCTTGGTGAGCCCGTTGATCCCGGACTTCCCTGCTCCGTAGCCGGCCTGCCCCGCGATGCCGTCGACGCCCGAGATCGATGTAATGTTCACCACCTTGCGCATGACGCGGCGGCCCTCGGCGGCTTCCCGCTTGGCGGCGTCGCGCAGGAAGCTAGACGCTGCGCGGAGGATCCGGAAAGGAGCCACCAGATGGATATTCAACATGGCCTGAAACTGCTCGTCCGTCATCTTCTGAATGACGTTGTCCCAGACGTATCCGGCGTTGTTGACAATGATATCGAGCCCGCCACAGGCGGCAATGGTGCCCTCGACCAGCTTCTGGGGGAACTCGGGAGCCGTCAGATCTCCCACCAGCCAGTGCGCGCGCCCGCCCGTGTCGGCGGCCGCTTCGCGCACCGGCCCTTCGTCAATATCGGTTAGCATAACCGACGCGCCGCATGCTGCGAGTTTCCGGGCTACGGCACGTCCAATGCCGCGTCCCGATCCGGTGACCAGCGCCACTTTGCCGTCAAGGGTGAATGGCGCTGCGATGCTTGGTTCCATAAGCTTCTATCAGAACACGCGGAAGCCCAATGCTATAATAAAGTCTTTCGGGGCGTGGCTCAGCCTGGTAGAGCGCCTGGTTCGGGACCAGGAGGTCCAGAGTTCAAATCTCTGCGCCCCGACCATTTTCCCGTCTACGCCAATAGCCTCCCAGCCACCCGCGCGCTTGCGCTGAAATTCTCCGTCAATTGCTCCCATAGCGGGGACTGAAGAATAACTGGTCACATATGCGATGAGGTGAAAAGCGTGTGAATCGGCCGGAGACCACCACGTTTTCTGAGGAGCAATCGCAAAACTCGTCCGCTGGGCGAGGTTTTTGGCCTTGCTTATCTTGCGCGCGCCACCGCCTCTGCTAGGACTAGAAATACTGTTCTAAAACTGACAAACGGCCCGGCTCAGCGCACCTTTCCCGTGCCGTCGCGAATGCATTTCACCGCCGGGTCCGAAATCGGTCCGCAGCAGTACCGCTCACACTTTTCGACGGGCACATAGCTGTCCTTAAGCTTCTTCCGAAACTCCGGGTACATCGTTTCCGCGCCGCCGAGCACCGCTTCCATCGGCAGATGATACATCTTCGAGACTTCGTTTAAAAATGGGTTTTGCCCCGGCAGGTGGTGTGAAACCTTAGCTGGCTCGGTTTCCAGCCGGGGCAATTCATTGATCGGCTCGCACGCCGAGGGGGTGCGCGGTACGTTCGCTTTTGGATCCAGTTCCCAACTGGCGGCGAGCACATAGGGTTCAGTAGTGAAGATTGGGTCTTCCATCACTGCGAGAATCGACAGGATATCGCCATGCCGCACGATGTGTTGTGTCAGCGTGGCCTGGTCGCTGCTCGGCACCCCATTGCGCCGCAGATAGCCCGCCTTCAAATGAGTGCTGTAGGTGGTGAGTTGATCGCCCTCCCACACGCCCGTGGTAAAGCCCGCGAAAGTGTGCAACGCGTTCTTTGAAGGATGCCTACGCCCGTCCATCCAGATCGTTACGATATCCTTATCGATCCATGCCCCCACGTTCCAGGCCACGATCTTGCCCGTGATCGGGTCCGTATCACTCCAGATGTTGAGACCAAATGGCCCCAGCATCACATATAAAGGCGTGTAGTATTGACACTGGCGCTCCGGCTGAAACAGGATGTCGGCGTCGTAATTCAGCGCCATGCTGCGAGCCTCTTCGTTGATAGGAATCCCTAAGTAGTCAACTAGCTCAGGGCCGCCGCCGCGTTCCTGGTTCATCTGGTGGCCCCGGTAGCCCCAGATTCCGGAGATGTCCGTCTGCGCAAGCGACGCCATACTCGTCAGCAACAAGATCAACAACACAATTGCACCTCTTGTTGGTTTGTGGTTATTATTCATCATCTGGCTCCCTTCCTTCGGCATCGATGATCATCGTCTTGTCGCTTACCATCTAGCGGAACATGCCGTGGGATCCCACTTCGCGCCAGTGGGCTCCTTCTTGAATGGGAGGGCGGTAATCCAGGGCCTCGAAAGATACTCGGGATCTTCCACGCGCATGGTCACCATCATCCAATCGACGCCATTCTTCTCGTGGAATAAATCCCAGTATTCGGTAACGTTGGCGTTGGCCCCATAGGGGACGCCGTTTTTGCGAAGGTAGCCAGGGCGGAGATGAGTAGTGCTTATTTTCAAGTCCCCGGATTTTGGCTCGTTTGCAGGCCGGGCCGCGCCGGCGCGCCCGGAGGCCTCCCACTCAGCAACGGAATCGCCTTGCAATGATGGCGCGCCCTTCACTTTCGCCTTGCCAAAATGGAATAGGCGGGTCTGAGTTCCATAATCCGATTCCATCTTCAGAGTATTGTCATCCTGCCATGTGACGTGCAGACGGGTGGGGGCGCGCATCAGGCCGGGCGCGCCATAGGACCTGCACTGCTCGCCCGCGGCTTCGTCCTTGGACGGATCCCAGGCATCGGCAATTGTTTGGGCCTTGGCCGTGATCGGAATACTTTGATAATCTCCTTTAGCCGGCGTCACCATCCGCCAACGCCAATCTTGCGTAATGACCGCCACCCAATAGCCGGTGAGATCAACCGCCGCAGCCTGCTTTCCCGTGGGCGCCGGCGGGGTTTGCGCCATGGCGCGCAGCGGTAAAAGACAGAGCGCCGCGATGGGCCACGCACAATTCACCTTACTTGCTTTCCAGTTCATTCTTTCTCCCCATCCCGATGGATCCGCTGCGATTATTGTTTCGCGGTTAGGCTCTTGTAAACGGCTTCGACAAACATACTCGTGGTCCAAGTGCCTGAAGCGGAGCCGTACCGCAGGTTGTAACCCTTAGTGGGATCCGCCGCTTTAACTTGCTCTAAAGTCATTTTCCGGTTAATCATGTCCTGAATAACATCGCGGATGATGGTAACCATGTCCCGATAATCCAAAAGATCGGGCTGGTCGCAGATGCGGCCGTGACCGGGGATCAAAAGCGTACGGTCAGCGCCCCATTCGATGGGAAATGGCCCGATGGAGAGTTCAATCAGGCGGTTCAGCGCATCGATTTCCCCCTGGATACTGCCGCCTTTGTCGACCTCGATCGCCGGAAAGCGGGTGGTGTCGAAGATATCGCCGGTGACAATCACGTCGGAACGGCGAAAAAATACAATGCTGTCGCCGTCGGAGTGCGCCGCGGGCTGATGTATAAGCTGAATTCCATCGCCATTCAGGTACATGGAGTAAATCTTTGCAGTGTAGGTTTTGCTAGGCAGCGTCGCGTTAGAGAAAGGGGGCTGCACTTTCGAATCGGTCATCCGCAGCATGACGTTATCATGCGCCAGAACACTGGCTGCTCCGCCATTGTTCACGACGTCTTCGGTGATCCCCACATTACCCATGATCTGGCCGATGATGGTCACGCCGGTTTTCGAGAGAGGATTGCCGCCCACGTGGTCTATGTCAGCGCCGGTATTGAAGATGTAGCGAATCGGCAGGCTGCTTAAGCGCTTCACGGCAGCCAGAACCTTCTCCTGCATCGGCGCCGATCCGGAATCGACCAGAACTACACCCGCCGGCCCTATTTGTACCGCGATGTTGCCGCCTGCGCCGGCAATCATGTAGAAATTGGGGCGGACCTGAACTACCTCCAGATCCTCGTTTCCCGGCTGCGGCGGCTGACCGTAAAGGACCATCGCCCCGAGCCCCGCTCCGAATATTGCGATCCTCCCAATCCAGATTGCCCGCTCCTTCTTCCGTGTTCCTAAAAACCAACTCATTCCTGATGCTCTCCTAGAAGATTGCGATCGGATTCACCGGGCTGCCGGTGCCGCCCGGAACTCGCAAAGGCGCAATCACCAGCATAAATTCCCAGCGATGCAGGCGAGCTGCGGTTTCCGCTAATGCTTCGGGGTCGAAGTCGTCAATAATCGGCATGCCCAATCCCACGATAAAGAACGTATGCAAGGGAGTCGCCTGCCCCTCGACGAAGGGAGGTGTGGTTTGTGCTTCCACCGATACATCGCCTCCCGCGAGGGCGACGTCTCGCAGCCGCATCCAAGGTGCGACAGAAAGATCGAAGCCGGCGGAATTCCCCAGCACTTTTTCCGGTCCAAGCTTGGCTCTGCGCAGCCACCGGCCGGTGCGGAGAATGATGGCGTCCCCGGAAGAAATCTTGACGCCGGCCATTTTTTCCCACGCCTCTATATCCTTCGGATAAATCCGCGTTTGCGGTTCCAAATAAGGCACACCCTTCAGCAGCGGAATGTCAATCAAGATGCCCCGAGTCACGATGCCGTTCTTCAAATTGTTTATATCGGGAATGCATGCTTTTGTATTCAATGGCCGGTCGTTATAAACCCGTTCATTGTAGTTATAGTGGCAAAGCGCATCCTGATGGGTGACGAAGGTGCCGTGGTACTGAAAAAAGTAGGTATCCACCCGGAAATTCGGCGCTACATCCTGCTTAAAGCGCCCGGCCGGATTATCGGCTGATTCCATCGTGCTCAAATCGTGGCCCACTGACACCGCAATTCCTGTTTTAACCAGGGAAGCGGCCTGCTTGCGCTTCGCATCGGTGATCAGATTAAGCGTGCCGAGAGCATCGTCCTTGCCCCAGCGCCCCCAGTTGTTGCTTTTCTTGAAGACCCGATCAAATTCTTCCGCAGTCACCTTCGCCCCTTCAGGAGCAGCATTCCCTTGGGCGCGTACGCGCGTGCTCAACGCGCCGATCGCCAACAATGCAACGCCCGCCGCGGCAAGGCAACCTAAAAAAAATCTTTGCTTCATTTTCGCCCCATGGAATTGGATCTAGACTATCGAAAAGGCAACCGCAACCGCATAAGTGCCATATCAGACTGACAAAATATATCGGAATGCC
>JALYIB010000398.1 GCA_030775965.1 Acidobacteriota bacterium
ACTCTACCGCCAGCAGCACGGCGAACTCTCGGGCCCCTTGCGCGCCCTGCATTACGGCGACTCGCACGTGGCTGCCGACGAATGGACCGGCGATATCCGCGAACACCTGCAAATGACCTTCGGCGATGGCGGCAGCGGCTATTCGATCGCCGGACGCCCCTGGAATTCCTATCGCCGCTTCGACGTGAAGAGCGGCTCCACCCGCGGCTGGCATAGCGACGGCCTCGTGGGCCGCAGCGGCGACGGCATCTACGGCCTGGGCGGCGTCAGCATGTCCACCAGCACGCCGCGCCAGTCGATTTTCCTGCTCGCCGAAGGCCAGCGCTTCGAACTTTACTACCTGCGGCAACCCGGCGGCGGCGCCATTCAAATTTACGATAACGGCACGTCCGTCGAACGCATCTCCACCGATGGCGAAACCGCTCCCAACTATTTCCACTACGACGCCGAGCCCGGCCCGCATCGTCTGGAAGTAGAAACGCTGGAGCATGCTCCCGTGCGCCTGTTCGGCTGGGTGGCGGAAAAACCCACCGGCGTTACCTACGAAGCGCTGGGCATTAACGGCGCGCAAGCGTCCATGATTCTCAACTGGAATGAAGCGGTGCTCCAGTCTAATATCGAACGCCGCAACCCCGCGCTGATCGTCCTCTCCTACGGTACCAACGAGGCCGGACGCAAGGACTGGACGCTTGAATCCTACCGCGATATGTTCGCGCGCATGATCCAGCGCCTGCGCGCCGGCGCCCCCACCGCGACCATTCTCGTCATCGGCCCACCCGACCGCGCCATCCGCGTCCGCGGCAAGGGCTGGGTGACGCTCGAAGGCATGGACCTGATCGTCGACGCCGAACGCCAGGCCGCGCTCGCGCAAGGCTGCGCCTTCTGGGACCAGCGAGCCAAGATGGGCGGCAAAGGTTCCATGCGCCAATGGGTGCAAGCCGGCATGGCGCAAGCCGATTACACGCACCTCACTGCCCCCGGCTACCACATGATCGGCGACGCCATGTTCCGCGATCTGATGAGCGAGTACGACCTGTTCGTAAAGGCGCGCGCAGCGCTAGCCGTCGCGCCGAACGTCACGAGACCTTAGAGACCACACCGATGCTTTCTCATCTCAGAGAACTCCCCCGGCGAGATCAAGTACAAACTTCCGTGCTGGCGCAAGTTCCGGATCAGTAGCAAGAGGGCGTTTTAAAACCTCATTCACCCATTTAGGTCCGTGCCCACCCTCGCCGCGAACGTAGCCCTCAAGCTCGCCAACTTCCACTACGTGAAGGCCCCCAGCACGAAGCGCCGAAAGCAGACGATCGCACGCCTTTGAAAGATCGCCCGATGGCACGAAAGATTTTCCTGTGCTCGACCAGCCCCACGGCATTGCCGTCGACTCCAAAGGCAACGTTTACGTGTCCGAAAATCGCGGCCGGCGCATTCAGAAATTTAAGCCGGTGAGCCAGTAGGTTTTGGCCCAAAGGGCCTTGCGGGACTTGCGGGCAAGTGATAATCTACGGCAGACTGGAGAACCACTTTATGATTAGGCCCTTGACCATCGTATTTCTAGGAACGCTGCTGGGAGCGTCCTTATTCGCTCAGCAGAACGCGGTGACGCCGCCGCACACCAATTTGAAGGTGGGCGATGTGGCTCCCGATTTCACATTGCCGGCGACCACCGGAGACAAAGTAACGCTCTCCAGTTTCCGCGGCAAAGCGCCCGTGGTGCTGGCGTTTTTTCCGGCCGCTTTTACCGGCGGCTGCACCAAAGAGATGCTGGGCTATCAGGCCAGCTTAAGCAAATTCGAAGGCGCGTCCACGAAAATCTTCGGCGTTAGCGGCGACAACACGCCTTCGCAAAAAGAATTTGCCAAGCAGTTGAACGTCGCCTTCCCGATTCTCAGCGATTTTGCCAACCGCAAGGTCATGGCGGATTACGGCGTGCTGCTGCCAATCTGGGCATAGCCAACCGCACCACTTTCGTGATCGATAAAGACGGCAAGATTGTGCACATTGAAGAAGGCAGCGGCGCGATCGATCCGTCCGGCGCGGAGATGGCGTGCAGCAAGCTGGCGCATAATACCAAGTAGCCGAAACCTATCGTTCCCGAAAAAGGAGCAGCTATGAAAAGCGCAAGGGGAAGGGTGCTTGCGGGCGCGGTATGCGTCGCCTCGGCGGCGCTGTGTTTCGCCGAAGGGCCTCCTGGATGGGCTTACGGTTTTCCTCCCGGACCCGCCGCGCCCGCTGCTCCGGCGGCGGCGCCCGCGCCCGATCCCACGCCGCGTCATCTCGCCGGCAATCATCTGGAATTCACCCGCGCGCAGATCGCCAACGGCTTTGGGCCCGCCGATTGGTATCCCGAAGATCATCCGCAGATGCCCGATGTCGTCGCCCACGGCAAACGGCCTGACGTGCGCGCGTGCTCGCTGTGCCATTACCCGAACGGCAAGGGCCGCGCGGAAAACGCCGGCGTGAGCGGTTTGTCGAATGCGTATTTTATCCAGCAGATGATGGATTTCAGAAACGGCGACCGCAAGAGCGCCGAGCCTCGCAAGGCCAATACAAACGGCATGATCGCCATCGCCAAGGGCATGACCGAAGATGAAATCAAACAGTCCGCCGAATACTTTGGCGCGATCAAGTGGACCACGCCGTGGATCAAAGTAGTGGAATCGAAGACGGCTCCGAAGACGCGCATTCAAGGCGGTTTGTTCCTGGCCCTCGAAGGCGGCGAAAAAGAGCCGCTGGGGCAGCGCATTATTGAAGTGCCGGTGAACGCGGAAGCGACCGAAGTGCTGCGCGACCCGCATTCGGGCTTCATCGCGTACGCCCCGATCGGCAGCCTGAAGAAGGGCGAGGCACTGGCAAAAACCAGGCAGTGCGCCCTATGCCACGGAGCGGATCTGAAAGGAATCGGCCCGGTGCCGTCGATCGCGGGCCGTTCGCCCAGCTACCTGATGCGCCAGATGTATGACATGCAGCAGGGCGCGCGCAAGGGCTTGTGGACCGGGCTTATGAAGCCGGTGGTGGCGAATCTGAGCGAAGAAGATCTGCTGGAGCTGTCGGCCTACGCAGCTTCGCTGGCGCCTTAAGGAAATGAGGACCGCTATGTTAAAGCGTTGGGGCTGGTTTGCGCTCGGATTCACGCTGAGCGGTCTTCTCTCCGCGGAAACCTTGACTCCGCCCACGGCGGCGCAGCGTACTCCGCGCGCGAGCAATATGGATCTGGTGGGTACCGACGACCTGCAATCGCGCAGCGCGTACCAACCCGTGATTCAGAAGCAAGGCGACCGTTGGATCGCCTACATCGGCCATCACGGCGGCGAAGCGATGAACCCGCAGACCGGCAAGATGGAACCCAACGGCACCTCCATCGTCGACGTCACCGATCCCCGGCATCCCAAATATTTGATCCACATTCCGGGGGAGCCCAAAGACCGCGCGGGCGAAATCGGCGGCGCGTCGATGGTGCGCGTGTGCAGCGGCAACGACCTGCCGCACGGCGACAAGGGCAAGTTTTATCTGCTGCGCGATTTCGGCAACAGCTCGCACGAGATCTGGGATGTGACCGACCCCGCCAAGCCCAAGCGCATCACGGTTGTGGTGAGCGGCCTGCGCGACACGCATAAGAATTGGTGGGAATGCGACACCGGCATCGCTTATCTGGTCTCCGGCCCGGTGGGCTGGCGCACGCCGCGCATGATGCAGATTTACGATTTGAGCGATCCCGCCAAGCCCCTATTCATTCGCAATTTCGGCTTGCCGGGGCAGGAACCGGGAGCCAAGGGCCCCACGCCCGGCGGCCTGCACGGAGCGTTTTCCACCGGACCCAAGAGCAATCGCGTGTACCTGGCCTACGACAACGCGCGCGACGGCGTGATCGAGATCGTCGATCGCGATAAATTGTTGAACGGTCCCAAAGAACCCACCGAGGACAATTTGAAATATCCCATCATCGGCCGCGTCGACTTGCCCGACGACATGGGAGCGCACAACATCGTTCCCATGCTGCACATGACGCTTTCCGAATTCTCCCGTCAAAAATTCGGCACGGTAAAAGATTTCATGCTGCTGATTGGCGAGACCACGCCCAACGAATGTAACGAATACCGGCAAATGGCGCGGATCTTCGATATCACGACCGAATCGAAACCGGTGGGCGTTTCGACGTGGACGGTGCCTGAAGACAGCGGCAACTTTTGCTCCGCCGGTGGGCGCTTCGGCACGCATTCGACCAACGAAAACCTGACCCCGATTTACGCCAATCGCGTGGTGTTCGTGGCGCATTTCAACGCCGGCGTGCGCGCGGTCGATATTCGCGATCCCTACAAGCCCAAGGAAATCGGCTACTACATCCCGGCCATCAGCGATAAAACCGACAAGCGCTGCGTCGGTGAAGGCGCGGCCCAGAACTGCAAAGTCGCGATTCAGACCAACAACGTCGAGGTCGACGACCGCGGCTACATTTACGCCGTTGACCGCGCCAATACCGGGATGCACATCCTGGAACTCACCGGCTCGGCGCGTCCAGCGGCCGATTTCAGTAAAGCGGTTAAATAAAGACTAAGCCGGCACGCCTACGACGATCGCCGGTGGCGCAGTGATCGTTAGATTTAGCCGATCCCCAATTCGTCCACCCGTTCGAGCGGGGTTCCGCAGCGGCGGCAGATGAGCGACGCGCAATCGCCGCAGGCCAGCGGATCGCTCACCGGCTGTTGGCAGCGCGGGCAGTAGTAATCGGTTGCAGGCTTCGTGGATGAAGTTGGGTCCATACTGTTAGACTAACGTTCAGAACGTCCGTGGTCACTCCCCGATTTTTCGGCCCGCGCCGCGCCGCGCTGCTGTTTCCGATCTGCGGCGCACTGCTGATCGCCGCTTGCCATTCGTCGACGCGAAGCGCCGGCGCTTCCGAGCTGCCGGCGATCGGCGTGGCCTACGTGGGTCCCGTCAGCATGAATCTGCGGCAGGACGTGGCGGCGAAATCTTCCGGCGTTACCGAGGTGAAACACGGCGACCGGCTGGATATTATCGAAGTCCGCCGCCGTTTGGCGCGGGTGCGCACGGTTGAAGGCAGCGAAGGCTGGGTGGACGCAAATCTGCTGTTGAGCGCGCAGCAGATGGACGAATTACGTAAGCTGGCCGACGACGCCCGCCAAATGCCCTCGCAAGGCGCGGCCACGGTTTTCGAAGCGCTCAACATGCATAGCGAGCCCAATCGCTCCTCGCCCAGCTTCCATCAGATTCCGGAAGGCGGGTCAGTGGACGTGCTGGCGCATCGTGCCACTCCGCGGGTGGCGGCGCGGCCGAAAGCGGCGGCGCTGGCCAAGGCGGTGGCGGTTCCCAAGGCGACGAAACCGAAAGAGTCGAAGAAGGCCGCCGCGATGCTGCTGCCTCCGCCCGCTGCTCCGGCGCTGCCCGCGGATTGGGAAAAGATGTCGCGGCCGCGCGCCAGCGATTTGCCGGATTACCAGGCTCCGGAAGCGCCCGCTCCGCCGCCGCTCGACGACTGGGATTTAGTGCGCACCAAGGACGGCACAGCGGGCTGGGTGCTGGCGCGTATGTTATACATGTCGGTTCCCGACGATGTGGCGCAATACGCGGAGGGCAATCGCATCACGGCGTATTTATCGATCGGCGACGTGCAGGACGGCGGCCAAGTGAAGCATAACTGGCTGTGGACCACCGCGGCCAGCAGCCTTAAGACCGCGGAGTTCGACAGCTTCCGCGTGTTCGTGTGGAGCAAGAGCCGGCATCGTTACGAGACCGCTTTTGTCGAGCGCAACGTGACCGGTTTTTTCCCCGTGGAGTTGGCCGAGGTGCCGGCCGACAAGAAAGCCAGCGGCCCTCCCGAGAAAGGATTTTCGCTGCTGGTGCAGGATCGGGACGGCGCGCTCTACAAACGCACCTATGGCTTCAGCGGGTATCACGTGCGCTTGATTTCAAAGACGGCGGTGGCGCGGGAGGAAGCAGCGCCGGGCGGGGGCGCGGTATCCGTGGTGCATGGCACGTCCCCTCAACCGCGGCAGACGGAAGGCTGGTGGCGCCGATTTATGCGGCGCTGGCGCGGACG
>JALYIB010000399.1 GCA_030775965.1 Acidobacteriota bacterium
CATCGTCGAAATCCTCGACAAATCATTGAAACAGCAGGTATTTCAGAACTATACAGGAGCTACGAGGCCTTGTCAACTTGGGCGCACTGTCAACGGTTTTTAGAATGTCCCCATACTGCGTGCATTAGAAGTGTCCCCATACGTTTTTTCTTCTTTAGCCAGTCCGCGCGTCTCGCCCGCCTGCTCCGGTGCCGCGCAAGCCCATAGCCTTCATGTCCTGGTAGCTTCGCCGCCACGGATGATCCGGCAGGTGTGCCGCGGCCGGCGTGAATGGCCTGCGCCCTTTCGTGGCGGCCGCTTGCCGTTCTTCCGTTCGCCCCGGGATCTCATGGTAAGTCAGCTCTCGACTCCAAACTGCGTCAGGCTGCGCTTTCCATGCAGTAACACCTGGGCCGTGGGCTCCCTCACGTACACGTTTTTCCAGTCCGTGTAGAGCGCTCGCGGCACGCCGTATTTTTCGATCCAAGCTCACAGCACACGCACTGCGGCCCGAAAAATCAAATCCTCCCCGCTTGCAAGTTGCTCAAGACTAGAACACATACTTCAAGGCGAACTGCAATACTCTGCCGCCATTACCGCTCAGTTGGCTGGCGACTACGCTCGATCCGGTAGTATTAGCGGCTGCCGTGATCGTACCGAACGTATTGGCGCCACTTCCCAGCGCTAGGTTAGCCGGGGTGGCCCCGGCAAAGGGACTAAGATAGAACCGCACGCTATTCGTGACATTGAAAGCCTCGGCCCGGATTTCAACACGTTGATTCTCCGTTATCCTGAATTCCCTGGTGACCGCCTGGTCCCACTCCCAGAACATCGGGCCGCGCATACTACCTACTCCCGCATTCCCAAGAGTACCCGAGGCGGGTATCGCGTAAGCTGCGGGATTGAACCATTGGACACAGGGCGAGACGTTAACACACCCCTGGCCCTGATTGGAGATCGATGTATCCGCATTCACCTGGTTCGGACGCTGCATTATTTGAGCGCTGGCGTAGGTAGCGAGACCATTCAAAGCCACGTCGCTGCTGAGGTAAGGAGTCACAGCAAAGCCGGAGCGCACGGTAGTGATGGTTGAAATGTTCCAGCCGGAGGTCAAATGGCGGGAAAAACTGTTGCCTAGGCCCTTGCCTGAGTTGATCACGGCTGTGATGTTCGCGATGTGCCGCTGGTCCAAAGTACCGATAACGCAATTTCCCACATCCAGATTGCGATTGGCGGGGCCGTTATTTTGATACGCCTCGTGCGTATACTGGGCGCCGGTAGTGAGCATTTGAACGTAAGGAATTCCGATGCAATGCGACCAGGTGTAATTGCCCGAAAGGTTCACGTTGTTCCTGCGCCAGGTGGCAGTCACCAGAAGAGCATTATAGCTCTGCGTGCCACCGTCATCCAGTTGCATCATGGATCCAAGTACGGTTCCGGCTCCCGCAGGATTTGTGAGTTCCAGCAAACGCCGGTTATTAACATTGCCTGAAGTGTTGCAAGGACCCGCCTTCGTCAAACCAAATTGCCCTACTAAACACTGCCCATTCCCTGTAGGACCCCCCTCCCACTGGGCCGGGTTCAAATCTATGGATGTCCACAGATGGTTCAGGTGCGATCCCATATAAGTCGCCGACGCGAACAGAGACTGCGAAAACTGGTGCTGGATTGCGAAGTTCCACTGGTACTGCTGCGTGTTCTTCAAATTCTCGGGAATCAGGTAGAACGCCTGGTACGAGGGGGTATTTAAGAATACCGGATTCTTGGAGTTGTAAGAGTAGGGAAACGGACTTCCCCCGGCAACATTCGCATACGGATTGTCCAGACTCGTTAGCCCGTTACTTATGCCGATGCGGAAAGGATTCGAGACGGTAACATTTTGGAACATACCCTGATTGATAAAGTCGTTAGCGATGCTGGCACCCACGCGGATTGCCGTCTTGCCATCCCCAAACGGATCCCACGCCAGGCCAATGCGCGGCTCAAAATGGTTCTTTGCGTTGGCCATAGCGGAACTGCCGTTGTAGCCGGGGTCGCCGGCGAAACTGAAGCCAGGGGGCGCGTTGGTAATAACCGTACTCCGAACCCCTGCATAGAAATTTGCCAGGTTGAAGCTGGTGGCATCGGACTGCGTGAACTGCAGCGGGTTGAACGGATTCCAGCGCACGCCATAGTTCAGCGTTAACCTGGATCTGACTTTCCAGACATCCGACACGTACAAGCCAAAAAAATTCTGTTTCGTGTAGTTGGCGTTGGGGTTCGTCTGTTTGAAGCTAGAGGCGTTTCCAGTGAGAAAGTCGGCAAGTGCGTTTCCGGTGGAACCACCTGTGAAGCCGAACACGCCCTGGGAATTATTATACGTATTAGCAACCAAAACGGCGCGCATCGCGTTTGCGCCAAAGGCAATTTGGTGCGATCCCCGAATCAAGTTGAAATCTTGATTGAGGCCGAAATTCGTATATCCGGCGGTGGCGGCATAGCCACCCAGAGTAAAGCCATTGGTAACGTTGACATTGAAGGTCTTCGGCAGGTAAGTATACAGACCCTGAATCCCGACGTCGGACGGTGAAAAGGTCTGCGCCTCGGTCCTGTGCGTGCCTACCCGGTTTCCGAAAACCCGGAAGGAACTGACCATGGTGGGACTAAACACGTAGGTGTCGCCGAGGGCCAGCGATTGCGCCATATCGTCGTCGCCGGCGGAGTTGAGACCGGCGGTGTTCAGTATGTCACTGGGAACGATATCATGCGCCATCTTGTTGTCTTGCCTGGTCGCCAGGTAGCGTGCGAATAGCGACTGCCTCTCGCTCTTTTGATAATCGATCCGCACCGGGACCTGCATATCATTTTCGCTCACCGGGTAACCAGTGAAGACCTTTCCACACGGATCGGACGTTTTCGGAAGCAACGCTGCAATCTTAAGGGCTGCCGTGCTTAGCTTCGCCGTGAGCTGATTATTGCTGTTTAATGCGCCCGCCGATAAGGTCCCGCATTTATTAGCTACGTATTCGGAAAAGTCCCCTGCCTGCATCTTGGCGGTCGGCACATACGCCGTGGCGGCGCTAGGCGTTTGACGGGTAAGGGTGCCCTGGTAGCCGGCAAAGAAAAACAGCTTGTCCTTTATGAGGGCGCCCCCGATCACTCCGCCGAACTGATTGCGCTTGAGTTGGTCGCTCCATTTTGCAAAAAAATCCCGCCCGTTGAGGGCTGAGTTCCGGATGAAGTAAAACACATCGCCGTGAAACGCGTTGGTGCCGGACTTGGTCACCGCGCTCATCGCGGAACCCGAGTGCCCGCCGCCGCTGGTGGCATCCTGCGCGCTGGTTGTAAGCTTAAACTCTTGGAGCGCATCCGGGAAGGGAAGCGGCATGCCGTTGCCGGGGTAGGTGTCCAAATGCGACGCGCCGTCCAGGTAGTACTGGACGCTAAACTCGCCGCCACCGGCAATAGAGAACTTCGCGCCCGTACGCATGTCGTAGGCGTTGGTGACATTGGTCTGGGTCGCCGCGCCGCTCAGGACGATCAGATCGGTGGCTAGACGCCCATTCAGCGGCAGTTCTAAAATCCGCTGATTCTCGATCACGTTGCTGACGCCGGAATTGCGCGTTTCCACTAATGAAGCGTTGGCTTCCACCTGAACCGACTCCGTTACCTGGCCCACGCCCATGGCGATGGGGATCACAGGGCTAGCGCCCACTTGCAGTACGATTCCGGTTTGCACATACGTCCGGAACCCCATCTTGCTTCCGTCCAGCCGATACGGCCCGATCGGAAGGTTGGGCAGAACGTAGTCCCCCGCCTCATCGGTAACCGCAGTTCTTTTGAATCCTGTATCTGTTTGTGTTGCGGTGATTGCCACTCCCGGCACTACGGCGCCGGTCTGATCCTTGGCGGTACCGGAGATTTGGGAAACGGCTTGCCCAAATAACCCTGAAGATGCCAAAAGTAAGGCACAGATAGAACGCACTCGTACGTCTTGCAAAATTAGTCTCATAGCCCCCCTTAAGTGATTTCCTGGTCGATTGACTCCCCAATGATTGCAGGCAATTCTAGCGTTAAGAAGCTCTAATGTCAAGCGCAAGATGCAATTTTTTAGATAGTCCGCGCGATTCAGATTGGGATGCTGTACTCCCTCTTGCGGTCAGCGCCCAACGCTTCCAGGTGGTTACTTCGGATGCCTGCTAGATCCAAAACGCTAGTAGCCGCAGGGACCAAGTCTAGTCGGCGTTTCGCGCTCTGTTCAAACGCCTTAGAAGAAAAAACGGCGTCACCCGGCCAAAAACCTCCCCAACCCAAATGGGAATTGACACCCGATCTACCGAGTAATAAATTTATTGAAGATATGGAACGATGTGCCTTCTGCAAAATCGAAGAAACGATGCTGTACGAAAGCGGCGTGCCGGTTTGCCTAAAGTGCGTGGATCGACGCAACACAAAGTCAAAAGCAGATCAGGCCGATATCTACGCTGCCTTGGTCCGCGCCCTTGCGGATGCGACACTACGGGCCGAATCCGCCAATAGGGAATTTGATGCGGTTAGGGGAGACATCCCTAGCGCATTGCCGCAACCGGACGGAACGCAGCGTATCCACAATGCCTCCCGCGCGCTCAACGCGGCTCGCGATGAAATGATGAAGGCGCACAAGAGGCTGGAAGACTATTTAGGGCGCGGAATCGTGCCGGACGATCTTACGTAGCCGGACTAGCGCGGAGCGTCTGCTGGATGCGAACGAACTTGTCGTACATGCTGCAAGCACGCTCTTCAAGTGACGGCAGCGTCATGATACGATTCCGGCATGCCCCGCCGCCGCCGCGTAACGAAGACTCAGGTGATCGCCAATCTCCCCAACTCCGTCGAGTTGACCAAACGCAACAGCAAAAATTCCATGACCCTGGAAATCCGCACTGGCGATGTACTCCTAGGCACTCTGGTCATGGGCCGCGGCAGCGTCCAGTGGTGGCCCGCCGGCAACAGCGTCCACGCGCTCAAGAAATCCTGGAAGAGTTTCGCCGCCATGCTTGACGAACACATGTGAGCGCCCCCTCGCACTCCCGCAGGCCTCACGGCCGTGGATAAGGCGCGCCCATTAGTATTTATAGAGGTGAAGGAAAGACATCACGAGTTGAGAGCCGCGAGTTCGGCCAGATCCAAACGCCCCGTATAAATCGCCATGCCCAGCGCGGCGTGGACGTCCATCGCCAGAAGTGCGCGAACGTCCTCTAGGGTCGTGATGCCCCCCGCCGCCGTAATCTCGCGCCGCGTCGCCGCGCGCAAACGCCGGAACCAGTCGAGGTCCGTTCCCTGCATCATGCCTTCTTTGTCCACATAGGTGCACAAAAACCCGCCGCAGAACGGCTCCAACCGCGTGATCACTTCTTCTGCCGTGAAGTCAGTGGATTCCTGCCAGCCTTTCACCACAATCTTCCCGTTTTTAGAATCGAGCGCAATGACGATCCGCTCCGCCCCCACGGCCGCCGCAATTTCTTCCATCACCGGAGTAAACGCCGCCGTGCCCACTACGATCCGGTGCGCCCCCTGCTCCAGCAGCCGCCGCGCCCGCTCCGCCGTCCGCACCCCGCCGCCGATCCTGCACTTCGCTCGCGACGCCAGCAACTCGACCAGCGCCGAATTTTCGCCGCGCCCCATCGCCGCATCCAGATCGATCACCTGAATCTCCGGAAACGCCGCAAACTTGCGCAGCATCTCCAGCGGAGCATCGCCCTCCAGCGCCTTATCGCGCCCCTGCACCAGCTGGACGACCTTGCCATCCATCAAATCGATACAAGGTAGAATCACCGCCGCACCTCGACCCCATGCTCCGCCAGAAATGTTTTAAGGTCTCCGACGGTATAAGTCCCATAATGAAAAATCGAAGCCGCCAGCGCCGCATCCGCGCCCTTTAGCACTTCCGCGAAATCTTCCGGCTTGCCCGCGCCCCCCGATGCAATCACCGGAATGTGCGTAGCGTTACGCGCCGCGCTCGTGAGCGCGCAATCGAACCCCGTCTGCACGCCATCGGTGTCCATTGAAGTCAGCAGAATCTCCCCCGCGCCCAGCGCCTCGCCGCGCGCGGCCCACTCGACGGCGTCGATCCCCTCATCAAACCGTCCGCCTTTCGTAAACACATTCCAACCGCCATCGGCACGCCTGCGTGCGTCAATCGCCAGCACCACCGCCTGCGCCCCAAACTCCTGCGACAACTCACGGATCAGTTCGGGACGATGCACCGCCGCGGTATTCACACTCACCTTATCCGCGCCCGCGTGCAGAATCTTGCGCGCGTCATCGACGGAGCGGATGCCGCCGCCCACCGTCAGCGGGATAAATACCTCCCGCGCCGTGCGCGCCACCACGTCCACCATCGTGTCGCGCCCATCGCTCGACGCCGTAATATCCAAGAACACCAATTCGTCCGCGCCCTGCTGGTTGTAGCGGGCGGCCAATTCCACCGGATCCCCGGCGTCGCGCAAATTGACGAAGTTTACGCCCTTCACCACGCGCCCCCCAGTGACATCCAGACACGGAATGATTCTTTTTGCGAGCACCCTAACTCTCCACGAAATTGCGCACGATCTTCAGCCCTAAATCGCCTGACTTCTCCGGATGAAACTGCACCCCGCAAACGTTGTCCTGTTCCAGCACCGCCGTGTAGGGGAGCGAATAATCGCACGTCGCCGCCGTGGCCGGAACCACCGGTGCATAATAACTGTGCGCGAAGTATACGTAGGGTTTGTCCCCGGTATCGCGCAAGAGCATTGACTCCCGCACGCGTTCCAATTGATTCCACCCCATGTGTGGAATCCGCATGTCACCCTGAAAGCGCTTGACCTCACCCGGATAAATTCCCAGGCCGCGTTCTTCCGGAGCTTCTTCGCCGGACGTAAACAGCGCCTGCATCCCCAAACAAATACCCAAAAACGGAACGCCGCCGCGGATCGATTCCACCAACGCCCCACGCACGTCGAGCTCATCGAGCGCGCGCATCATCTGCCCAAAGTGTCCAACCCCCGGCAGAATGAGCTTGGTCGCTTTCCGAATACCCACCGCATCGCGAATCAGTTCATAGGGAGCCCCAATCGCCCCCAGAGTATTCTGCACCGAGCGCAAATTCCCCGCGCCGTAATCGAAAATCGAAATCACAACAACCCCTTGGTCGATGGCAACTGGTCCTTCAATCGCGCATCCGTCGCGCATGCATACCGCATGGCCCGCGCGAAGCACTTGAAGATGGCCTCAATCTTGTGATGATTCGAGCGCCCATATAAAACCTTAGCGTGCAGATTCGCGCCCGCGTGATTCACAAAGCCGCCAAAGAAATCTTCCACCAGTTCAGTCTGCAGATCGCCCACCAGCCGGACACGCACGCGATCCTGATACACCAGCGCCGGCCGCCCGCCCAGATCGACCGCCACTACGGCCAAGGTTTCATCCATCGGCAATACGAAATACCCCGCGCGGTTGATCCCTTTGCGATCCCCCAGCGCCTTCGCGAACAATTGCCCCAATGCAATACCGGCGTCTTCAACAGTATGGTGCTGGTCGACATCCAGATCCCCGGTTGCCTTCAGCTTCAGATCGAATCCGCCGTGCTTAGCGAACAACTCCAGCATGTGATCGAAGAAGCGGATACCCGTCGAGATCTGATAAGTGCCCTGGCCATCGATCGCCAGGCTGCCGCGGATCTGCGTTTCCTTGGTGAGGCGCTCGACCGACGCCTTGCGGGTTTTCATAAAGCTCCCTCAATCTCATTGATGTTTTCCAGAATCGCCACGGCGTTCTCTTGTTGAAACAACCGGACCAATTCATCGCGCTTGGTGTGCGTGTGCGCGGCAATCCCGATGAACGGCACCGCGGCGGCACGAGCACAACGCGCGTCATCGACCGTGTCGCCCACATAGTGAAGCTGGTGTCCGGGTCGCCGTTGCTGAATCGCCAGCAGACCCTCTGGCGCGGGTTTAGCGGCGGACACGTCGTCGGCGCAAATGATGGGATCGAACTTCACGCACGGGGCGAAGCGCCGCAGCGTGATATCCGCCTCATAGCGCAGGCGGCCGGTGAATAGGGATAGGCCATGGCGTTTCGCCAGGCGCTCCAGCAGGCCCGGCTGCGGAAACCAACTCTCGCGCGTGACCAGGCCGTTGCCGTCTTCGCCCAGAAAGAACTCGTTGAACTTCTCAATCACCGTGTCGTACTCGACCTCAGTTCCAAAGTCGGCGGCGATTTTCTGCGAGAGTGCCCAATCGTTATTCCAGCCACCTTGGTTTTTATAATCTTGAATGGCGTCGCGGGTAACGGTTTTCCCGGTAAAGTAGCGGACCGTCCGCACGATCGACTCGCGATAAGACTCGGTCACTTCGGCCAGAACGCCGTCCATGTCGAAAACGATTAGCGAGTCCACAGGGCCTCCAATTCGCTAAGGAACCGTTCGACCTGCGTCCGCTTGCCGACGGTGACGCGAACGCAGCCGGGAATTTCATAACTTCGGTCGCGAATGAGAAC
>JALYIB010000400.1 GCA_030775965.1 Acidobacteriota bacterium
CCGGTATTTTTTGGAGAACGTGCCGACGGCTGTCGCGGAGCTGAATCGAGTTTATGCGGACGGACTGTTGTATGTGGCGGGGAATTACAGCGGGTTTCTGGAGAAAAAGGCGGAGTTTCTGCATGCGCAGGCGAAGCGGCAGGACGCGCTGGAGAATCGGGTGCGCACGGAGATGGAGTGGCTGCGGCGGGGGCCCAAGGCGCGCGCTACGAAAGCCAAGGCTCGCATCGACACGGCGCATGAAATGATTGGCGAGCTGGCGGATCTGCGGGCTCGCCGCCGGACCAGCTCCACCGATATTGATTTTGCGGGGACGGAGCGCAAGACAAAGCGGCTGATACATCTGGAGGGCGTCTCGTATGGATATGATGGGCGCACGCTATTCGAGAATTTGGATTTTACGATTACGGCCGGGATGCGGGTGGGGTTGGTGGGATCGAATGGCAGCGGGAAGACTACGCTGCTGCGGTTGTTGCGCGGGGAGATGAAGCCGCTGCGCGGGGTGGTGGAGCGTGCCGACGGACTGCGAATGGTGTATTTCGATCAGAACAGGACGCTCGATCCGAAGTTGACGCTGCGCAGGGCGTTGGCGCCGGATAGCGACTCGGTGATTTATCGCGAGCGGGTGATTCATGTGGCGTCTTGGGCGGATCGGTTCTTGTTTACGGCGGAGCAATTGAATCAGCCGGTGGGCAGGTTGTCGGGCGGGGAGCGGGCGCGGGTGTTGATTGCAAATTTGATGCTGGAGCCGGCGGACGTGCTGTTACTGGATGAGCCTACCAACGATTTGGACATTCCTACGCTGGAGATTCTGGAGGAGAGTCTGCTGGAATTTTCGGGGGCGCTGGTGCTGGTTACGCATGACCGGTACTTGTTGGACCGGGTGTCGACGTTGGTATTGGGTCTGGATGGGCGAGGTGGGGCGGAGCGGTTTGCGGATTACAGCCAGTGGGATGTTTGGCGGGGGGAGCGGGCGCAGCCCAAGGCTCGGGCGGAGAAGGAAGTGCGGGCGCCTGCGGCGGCGGGGAAGAAGAAGCCTTCTTATTTGGAGGCTCGGGAATACGAAGGGATCGAGGAGCGCGTGCACGATGCCGAGCAGGCGTTGGAGCTGAAGCGGAGGGCGTTGCAGGATCCCGCGATCACTAAAGATGGACGCTTGCTGGAACAAGCCTATCGGGAAGTGGAAGAAGCGCAGGCGGGGGTGGACGCGATTTATGCGCGCTGGTCGGAGCTGGAACAGAAGATGGGAGGCTGAGCAAGTTCCCGCTGGGTTCGGGATTCCGATCCTCGCGATTTCGCTTTCGATCGCCAGCGCCGCGACAAGGTTTTCGCTGAAGACGGTGGGGCATAACGAGATTGTCTCGACGGACGCGTGGTACGGGATTATCTATAGCAAAGCCAAGAACGGCCTGTAGGGCTGCCGCGCTAGGGAATGACAATCGGAATGGTTGAAAAGACTCCCGACGGAGCGAAGCGAATTCCAAGAACGCTGATCTGGCCTCCGGCTGGGGTGTCGAATTCGACGCTGCCGATCTGATTTCCCGTCGCCAGGAACTGCGCGGAGAGAACGAACGCGCTATGGCCATTCCCGGCGAGGGTGAGGCGATTCGAGCCGATCATGTTGCCGATGCTATCGCGGATCACGACGGGGATCGTGGCGGAGGCGTTAGAGAGGTTTGAAACGGAAACGCCGGTGGCGACACCGTTTAGATTGTCAAACGGCAGGATGTAGGCGGGAGAGTTGCGCGTTTGGAGCGGCACGATGGCTTCCTCGTCGCGGGGGCCGTAACGGAAGCGAATGAATCCGCTGACTTGGCCGTCCGTGGTCAGCTGGGCGGATCGGATCTGCAGCGGGGCGCTGTCGGGCGCGGTGCTAGCGATGACGAATCGTTGATGCGGCGCGAGGATTTGATCGATCGTCGAAGCCAGTGCGGGCGTGCCCCCGGCGTTTAGTTGCAGGGCCAGTCCGCTACCGTCGTCGGCGAAGAATTTCAAATGCGCTTGCGCGGTATGGGCTCCCGCGTTCACCAGTTCGATGGTGCTTTCCCAGCCGTCTCCCACTGCTAGATGGGCCAAGGCGCCGCCACCGGTATCGGTGCTGGCGATTACTGGAATGGTGGTGAAGCGCTGCCCCGGCGGAAAGCGCATTCCCAGCACGCTGATGCGGCCGTTCATGGGAGTGTCGAATTCGAGAGTGCCGCTGCGATTGGCGGTGTTCGCAAAACGATCGCTCATCACGAAGGACGCGTGGCCGCGGGCGGGGAGCGAGATGCTGGCGGAACCAATCTGGGCGCCACTGGCATCGCGAATGACCACGGGGATGGTGGCCGGGCTATTGGCGAGATTCGCCACAGCCGTTCCGGTGGCGATTCCGCTGGTATTATCGAAGGCCAACGTGTACGCGGAGGCTTGGCGGGTCTCCAGCGGCACCAGCGCATCTTGATCGCGCGGATCGTAGCGGAAGCGGATATAGCCGCTCACTCCGCTATCGGCGGCCACTTCGGCCGAGCCTACTGCGAGCGCGGCGGCGGGGGGCGCCTGGCTATCCACAGTCAAAACCGAGCCTGCGGGCATGATCTGGTCAACGCTGGACGCAGTTGCCGTGGTTCCCGCCGGAGAGGTCAGCAAAGGAATGGAAAGCGCACTGCCGTCATCCAAAAAATATCCGACGTGGGCTTGGGCGAAGGTGGTGCGTGGGTTGACCAGAACGGTGGTGCTTTGCCAGCCATCGCCCACGGCCATGTGCGCCATGGCGCCAGATACAAGTGAGGTGTTGAGGGGCGGGGGGAGGGGGCCAACTGTAATCGTGTAGGAATTCGCGACCGTCAC
>JALYIB010000401.1 GCA_030775965.1 Acidobacteriota bacterium
AGCTGTACCCGTGCGCCTATGGCGGCGGCGGCTCCTGCGCCTTTGACCGGCGGAAATTTCTCGAGCTCGGCGGCTTCGACGAACTGCTCGCGCCGTTTTACCTGGAAGACACCGACCTCGGTTACATGTCCTGGAAGCGGGGATGGAAGAACCTATACCAACCCGCGAGCGTGGTGTATCACGAACATCGTGGAACCATCGGACGCCGTTTCAGCGACGCCTATATTCAGGGCGTTCTCAAAAAGAATTTCCTGCTGTTCACCTGGAAGAACATCCACCAATGGCGGCGCTTGCTCGCGAATTTTTCGTCCTCCTGGGCCAGCGCGCTGCTGAGCTGGCTGGGAGGCGATTCTCCGGAACGATCCAGCTTAGGCGGCATCGCGCGCGCGGCGTTGCAACTCCCCGGCGCGATGGCATCGCGAGCACGGGCACTTCGGCTCGCGGCCGTTTCCGACACGGAAGCTTTTCGCCGCCCGCTCGGTGGCTATTTCCGCGATACCTTCGGCGCGCTGAACGGACCCCCGCTGCGCGTGCTGTTCGTTTCGCCGTACCCCATTTGCCCTCCCATCCACGGCGGCGGTGTGTTCATGAACCAGACGGTGCATGAACTCGCGCGTTTGTGCGAGCTGCATCTCATCGTGCTGCTCGACTTCGCGCACGAGCGGGCCGCGCACGAAGAACTGGATCGCTTCTGCGCATCCACCGAATACCTGGTGCGGCCCGTGGGGCGCCCCAAACAGTGGGGTTCGATGGAACCCCACGCCGTTCGCGAATTCCGCATTCCGGATCTAGCGTGGCTGATCCATCGCCAGATCCATACCAAACAAATCGACGTTGTCCAGCTCGAATACACCGTGCTGGGACAGTACGCCGGCGAGTTCCGCCGCATCCCCAGCATCTTGTTCGAACACGACGTGTACTTCCAATCCATCGCCCGGCGCCTGCCCTTCATGGCGGACTTCAGCGAAAAAATCTCGGCCCGCTGGGAATATCTGCGCTCGCTGCGGTGGGAACTGCGCATGTTGCCGGCGCTCGACCGCATCCAGGTATGTAGCCGCGACAACGCGGACTACTTGCTCTCCTTCCTGCCCGGATTAAAGGGGCGGATCGACGACGGCTATCGCGCGGGAATCGAAACGTCCCGCTATCGCTATCAGCCGGACGGCCGCAAGCCGTTCACGATTTTGTTTCTGGGGAGCTTCCGCCACACTCCGAATCAGGAAGCGTTGACTTGGTTCGTCGAACAGGTACTGCCGTTAGTGGTGGCCGCGGAGCCCCGCGCGCGCGTGTTTGTCGTGGGCTCGGAGCCTCCGCCCCTCAGTTCCTTCCGCCACGCCGAAGCCGTGGAGTTGGTCGGATTCGTCGACGACGTGCGCGATCCTTTGGCCCGCTACGCGCTGTTCGTGTGCCCCATCCTCAGCGGCTCGGGCGTACGCGTCAAACTGCTCGAAGCCTTCGCGGCCGGGATTCCAGTGGTGTCGACGCGTCTGGGCGCCGAAGGCCTAGCGGATCGCGACGGCGAGATTTGCGCCTTAGCCGATCAACCCGCCGATTTCGCACGGCACGTGATCGAACTCTTGCGTGATCCTCAAAAGGCCGCGGCCATGGCGGCTCGAGCGCGCGAAGAAGTGGTCACGAAACGTGATATGCGCGGCATGACCGAACGTCTGGTCGAAGGTTATCGTGCGGAGGTAGCTCGCAAACGCGCTATTTACCTTTGATCGATTGCGCCAGCTTCGCGCTGATTTTGGAGGCGGTGCGCCGCATGCCGTTGGGCGTTCTGTCGCCGGGAGATTCATAAAAACTCCACAGCACGTCGTGAGTTCTGCGGTTCACCAGGAAAACGTTGCCCCGGCCCCTCTGGCCCTGCACGCCAGAACGCACGGCAGCCGCGCCCGCGTCCTCCGTTTTGTCCGCCGCTTTTTGGCTGGGGACCGGCTTGTTGCCGTAGAGATCCGCCAGCGTCTCCTCGAAGCTTTGTCCCACGTGATCGGTCAGAACGGCGTCGGCTTTCTGCGGATCCGTCACCACCTGCAACACGGACCCGGAGGTGAGTTGCCCCGCCAGGTATTGATCCAGGCCGTTGGACATGGGCAGCAAGTAAACGGTCTTCACGTCGTTCCAGCCCGCAGCCGAGGCGCTCACCGAAATCAGCAGGGCGGCAGCCGCTACGATGAATTGCTTCATGAGTCCATCATATATGCTTCCCCAGCGGTTATTCTGGTGAAGCATGACGACCGCAGTGATTCCCACGTGGAACCGTCGCGATCTGTTGCTGAACCTCTTCGAGAGCCTAGCCGCGCAGACGCGGCGGTTCGACGAAATCATCGTCGTCGACAACGGTTCTACAGACGATTCGGCGGATGTGGCCGAACGCGCCGGTGCGAAGGTGCTCCGCCTGGGACGGAATAGGGGGTTCGCAGCGGCCGTGAATCGCGGGATAGAAGCATGCGACGCCGATTGGGTTGCCATCGTCAACAACGATGTGACGTTGGAGCCGGACTGGCTCGAGAAACTGCTGGCGGCCGATGAGGGCGCGTGGTTCGCCACCGGCAAAATCCTGCAAGCGGGCGATCGCAGCCGGCTCGACGGCGCTTTCGACGAACTCTCGCGCGGTGCCTGCGCCAGCCGCTGCGGGTCAGGGAAGTCCGATGGACCGGCGTGGAACCAGCCGCGCCGGATTCGCTTCGCTCCCATGACGGCAGCGATTTTTCGACGGCAACTTTTTCGGGATCTGGGCGGCCTGGACGAAAGCTTCGGCTCCTATATGGAAGATGTCGATTTTGGCCTGCGCTGCGCTTTGGCGGGAAAGGAAGGATTATACGTGCCCTCCGCGGTCGCCTATCACCGTGGCAGCGCCACCCTAGGGGCGTGGAGTAAGGACACAGTCAGCCGCATCGCCAGAAACCAGGTCTTGTTAGCCGCCAAACACTTCCAGGGTCAGCCGCGCTGGCCGATGGTGGCCGGACAGTTGCTCTGGGGATTGATCGCCCTCCGGCACGGGTGCGGCGTAGCCTACCTCCGCGGCAAGTTCGCCGGGATACGGGACGCCCGCCGGAGGGAGCCGGTAAGTACAAATGAATACACCAGAAAGGATCTGGCGCGGGTGCTGGAAACCAGCGAGGCGAACATCCTCGCACTCGCCCGCGAGACTGGCTTTGACAGCTATTGGAGGGCTTACTTCTGGCTGTCACGGCGGTAATTGTTACCTACAACTCGGCGGGTGTAATCATTTCTTGCATGGAGGCCCTGTCTAAAATGGCGCCTCACGTAAGTGCGGTAGTTGTGGATAACGCTTCGTCAGACAACACTGTGGACCTGGTGCGGGACCTAGTGCGGGCCGGCGGCGGAGCCAAGTTGATCGCCAATGACCAGAATCGGGGCTTCGCCGCGGCGGTCAACCAGGGCGTTCACGAAGCGGCCGGCGATTTCATCCTGCTACTGAACCCCGATACTGAGTTGCTCACGCCGATCGATCCTTTGGGGGAGGCAAGCGGGCGACACGGCTTGGCCGCCGGACGGCTCCTAGATGCGGAAGGAAACACACAGGCAGGTTTCACGATCCGGCGTTTTCCTACCCCCCTCTCGCTGGCTTTCGAACTCCTGGGAGTCAACCGACTGTGGCCCTCGAACCGGTGGAACCGGGCGTACCGTTACCTCGACCGCGATCTGGATCGACCCGGACCCGTGGAACAGCCGGCCGGGGCTTTCCTCATGTTCCGGCAGGACGTCTGGCAAAAACTGGGTGGCTTCGACGAACAATTCTACCCGGTCTGGTTCGAGGATGTGGATTTCTGCCGCCGGGCTGTCGACGCAGGGTATCGAATTGCATACGTTCCCAGCGTGGCGGCGCGGCATGGGGGCGGGCATTCGGTGAACCGGATTTCCTCGCGGCAACGCGCAAGCTATTGGTGTGTTAGCCTTTTAACATATGCTGCCAAGCACTTTGGTCCCTGGGCTTTCCGGGGAATCTGCGCAGCGGTTGTGCTTAGCTCGGTTCCGCGGATGGTCGCGGGAATGATTTCAGAGCGGACTCTGTCGTCGCTTGTAACCTATTGCAATATCATGCGGTTTGCAGGACTGTGCCTGGTATCTGCCGGGCATGTTAAGAAATCTGCGGTTACGTTTACCTAACTTCATAGCATGATTAATAAAGATTTGGTTTCGGTCACGTTGGTGACCTACAACAGCGGCAGTTTCATTCGGCGATGCTTGGAATCGGTACTGGAGCAGAACTACCCGTACCTGGAAGTCATCGTCATCGACAACGCCTCGACGGACGGTACCGCCGATATCCTAGGGCAATTCGAGGATAAATGCAGCATCCATTACAACGAGGAAAACATTGGCTTTGCGGCTGCGCAGAATCAAGCTATCGGGATTTCCCAGGGCGAGTGGGTGCTGGCTTTGAATCCAGATGTCCTGCTGCTGAAGGACTTCATTGAAGAGTTGGTGCTGGCAGGCAACGTCGACCGCAAGGTCGGCACCGTGTGCGGCAAGCTGTTGAGCATCAGCGCGAATTTCGATTTGCCGGAAGTGCAGTTGGTGGATTCGACCGGCATCTATTTCACGCCCATGCTGCGGCACTTGGATCGTGGCAGCCAGGAGCCCGACAAAGGGCACTACCTCAACTTTGAATATGTTTTCGGCGCCACGGCCGCCGCCGCGTTGTATCGCCGCAAAATGATCGACGATATTTCCGTCAAAGGCGAGTTCTTCGATTCGGATTTCTTCGTGTACCGCGAAGACGCCGACGTTGCCTGGCGCGGGCAGTTGCTGGGCTGGCGCTGTCTCTACACCCCGCGCGCGTGCGGCTATCACGTGCGCAACGTTCTGCCCGGAAAACGGCGCGCGCTGCCCGCCGAGATCAACATGCACTCCGTGAAGAACCGCTTTCTGATGCGTATGAAAAACATGACACCGAACCTCTACCGGCGCAACTGGCTGTCCATTACCGGACGCGATTTGCTGGTGATCGGCGCCTGCCTGCTGCGTGAGCATTCTTCGCTCAAGGCTTTCGGTTTCATCCTGCGCAACTGGCGAAGCGTGATGGCCAAGCGCCGCGATATCATGAGCCGCCGCCGTGTGCAGGACGCCGATCTGGCGAGTTGGTTCTCCTTCCAGCCGGTGAGCCGCCCAGCCCCCAAACCGAGCGCCAGCGCGAAACTCCGGGTCCGCAGCGCGCGTTCGTAGGGGCTCTCCCAGCCAGTGCGCTTCGCAATCGTTGGCACTCGCGGAATTCCGGCGCGCTACGGCGGTTTTGAGACCTTCGCCGAGGAGTTGTCCACCCGGCTCGTGGCGCGTGGCCACCAGGTGACCGTATATTGCCGCGAGCGCCCGGCCCAGCCGCGGTATCGCGGCGTCCGCCTGCAATACCTGCCTACCATCCGCCATAAATATTTCGACACGCTCGCGCATACTTTTCTTTCCACGCTGCATCTGTTGGGCTCGCGCTACGACGCACTGCTGTATTGCAACGCCGCCAACGCCGTCTTCACCTGGATGCCGCGAGTTTTAGGAATGCCGGTGGCGCTCAACGTCGACGGCCTGGAGCGTCACCGCAAAAAGTGGAATGCGCTGGCGAAGACCTGGTACCGGATATCGGAATGGCTGGCCACGTGGATGCCCAATGCGGTGGTTACGGATGCCCAGGCCATCGCCGAGTATTATCACGAAAGGTACGGCCGCGATTCGGTGATGATCCCTTACGGCGCCGAGCTGGGCGTTGTCGAGACTACCGATGTGTTGCCGGAGCTGGGACTCGAGCCGCAAAAATACTTCCTGTACGTGAGCCGCATGGAGCCGGAAAACAACGGTCTGCTGGTGCGCCAAGCATTCGAGCGCGTGGCCACCGATTTCAAACTCGCGCTGATCGGCGACGCGCCGTACGCGGCGGAATACATCGCGAGAGTTCGCGACACGCGCGATCCACGCATCGTCATCCCCGGCGCGATCTACGGCCCGGGGTATCGCGAGTTGGGCTCCCACTGTTTCGCGTACATCCAGGCCACGGAAGTGGGCGGCACGCATCCGGCTCTGATCGAAGCCATGGGGCGCGGCGCGCTCACGCTGTATCTCGACACACCGGAAAACGCGGAAGTCGCCGGCGGTGCGGGTCTGCCGTTCACGCACGAAGTTCTGTCTCGCGTCATCGAACATGTGCTCGCCTGCAGCGAAGAGGAACGCCAAGCCTGGCGCGCGCGCGCGATTGAAAGAGTGCGCTCGCGATACAGTTGGGATGCCGTGACCGACGCGTATGAGAAACTGCTGGAGGGACTGGCAAAAAGCTAATTCACATGCGGAGCTGGGTAGAAATTTCGCTGCAACAGATTCGTGCCAATTTCCGCGCTGTACAGGCTCTGGTGGGCGAGTCCGTCGAAGTGATGCCGGTGGTGAAGGCCGACGCCTACCGTCACGGCGCGGTAGCGGTCGCGCACGCGCTTGAAGCCGAAGGCGCGCGCTGGCTCGCGGTCTCAAACGTCGAAGAAGGCTGCGTGCTGCGGCAGGCAGGAACGCAGGCTCGTATCGTCGTCATGGCCGATTTTCTCGAAGACGAGCGCGAGATGCTGGCCACTCACCATTTGACGCCGGTGATTCACTCGCTCGACGATTTGCCTGCCGTGCGCGTCCCCTACCACTTGAAGATCGATACCGGGATGAACCGTCTGGGAACCCGCGCGGCGCCGGAGGAAATCGCGCGCGCAGTGATGGCCGCTCCCGCTCCGCTCGAAGGCCTGATGACGCACTTCGCCTCCTCCGGCAACTACGAGAGCAAACAAACGGAGCAGCAACTGGAACGCTTCGAAGCCGTGATCGAGGGCTTGCGCCGCGCAGGCATCACGCCGCGCTATGTGCATTCGTCGGCCACCACCCCCATTGCCTATCGCCGCAAAGAGGCCTGGGGCAACCTGGTGCGGCCCGGGCACGCGATCTACGGCTACGTCTCGCCTGCGCGCGGGGCTCCCAGCAGAGTGTTGAACGTGGCTCCCGCGCTCACCTGGAAAGTGACCGTGCTTGAAGTGAAGGACGTCGAAGCCGGATCCTTGATCGGCTACGGAGGCATTCACAAGGCACTGCGCCCCATGCGCATTGCCGTGCTCGCCGCCGGCTACGCCGACGGAATCCCGCACCGCCTGGGGAACCGCGGCCAGGTCATCGTCAAAGGTAAATTCGCGCCGGTAGTGGGCGCCGTCTCCATGGATTTAACCACCATCGACATCACCGCTTGCCCCGATCTGAAAGCCGGCGAGGCGGTCACCTTGCTGGGTTCAGAAGGCCCCGCCTCCATCAACGCGCAACAGATGGCGAAGTGGGCGGGAACCATTTCCTACGCCGTGCTGTGCGGGATCCACGCGCGCGTCAAACGCGTCTATATTGACTGATCCGGACTCGCCTATTCTAGACCGCGGATTCTGACGATAACTCCGTATATGGAGCGATCCATAGCGGAGAAAATTCAGCGCCTGATCGGACCCTTGCCGGGCCAACGGGAAGCTCGCGCCTTCAGCACCTTCGCGCTGATCGGCGGCTTGGTCGCCTGCGGACTCTCGCTCTACTACGGCTTCCGCGGGGAAACCTTCATGGGGCGGCCCATGGGGAGCGACTTCGTGGAATTTTACGTGGCCGGCAAGCTCGCCAATCAGCATCGGCCCGCGCGGATCTACGACATCCCAGAGTTCTCCCGTCTGCAGCACGAAGCGGTGCCGGAGATGGCGGCCACGCAAATGCACGTGTTTGGTTATCCTCCGCTGGTATCTGTGTTATTCCGTCCCTTCGCTCTTTTGCCCTACCGTTGGGCATACTGCGCGTGGTTGCTATTTTCTTTGACGCTCTATGCGTCGAGTTTATGGCTGCTGCTTCGCACCCTGCTCCGCCCGAGCCACCGCCCAACGGCATTTCTGCTGGCTCTCTCCGCGCCTATGTATACGCTCGAAACTTGGATCGGCGGGCAGCTTTCCGTCATCGGATTTTTTGCCGTGGTCCTGTTTCTCTGCTGCTTCGAGAAGCGCTGGCCGCTGGCGGCGGGCTTGGCTTTGGGATTGGCTACCTACAAACCATCCTTGGTGGCGATACCGGCGCTGGCGATGCTTCTGGGGGGTTGCTGGCGCATGCTCGCCGGATTGAGTGCCAGTTCCGCCTTGATGATTCTGGGGTCGCTGGCCACCGCGGGTGTGAATGGCTTCAGACTGTGGATCCTGCGGCTGCGGGTTTTCAGTCTCTACGCCACTAGCAATGAGGCCATCCTGCGCCGCACAAAGTATGTGGATCTCAATTCCTTCTTCACGGTGCTGCTGGGCGCAAGCTCGGTTGAGCGCGCGCTTGCCACCGTCGCCACTTCGGCAGCCTTCCTGATCCTGGCGTGGAACTGGTGGCGCGCGCGTCATCAGGCTCATGACGTCCAGCGCTCTTTGTGGGCCGCCACGCTCACCTGGACCATGCTGATCAACATCTACGTGCCAGTCTACGACACCATCCTTCTAGTGCCCGCCGCCGCCCTAATGGCGCGATCGCTGGCCGGCCGCGGTCAGCGGGAACAAATGTCGCTGCAAGTGTGGCTGATCGCCTTGTGGCTGGTGCCCTGGCTCACGCAATCCTGGGCCGATTACCTGCGGCTGCAGATCCTCACGCTGGTGCTGGCCGGTTTCGGCTATTGGGCGCTGACGCTGGTCCGCGCGGCCTCCTCATTCCGAGTATCGGTACCGCGGGAAGACGCTTTCGAGGACGCCGCTTAAACGTCCAGGTTGCGCACGTCGAGCGCGTTGTCCTCGATAAACTTGCGGCGCGCTTCCACGTTCTCGCCCATCAGCGTGGTGAAGATTTCGTCGCTTTTCACGATGTCTTCGAGCGACACCTTCAGCAATGTGCGCGTGTCGATGTTCATGGTGGTTTCCCACAACTGCTCGGCGTTCATCTCACCCAGACCCTTGTAGCGCTGGATGCTCACTTCGCGCATGCCTTCGTTCTTCACGTGCGCCAGCAACTCGCGCCACCCCGCCAGGCTCTCACGATGATTGTCGCGCACGACCACGAAGGGCGGTTGATTGTACTTGCCGCCTTGTTTGGCAAGCAGGCGCAAGCGGCGGTACTCGGGCTGTCCCGCCAGCTCCAGGTTGATGGCGCGCTCGGCGTTGGTGGGGTCCTTGAAGGTCACCATCCAGGCCGAGTGTTCCTCTTCATGCGTAATCGCGGTTTCGATCTTGAGCGCCTTGAGCGCTTCATAGACGGGTTGCAAGTGCGCCTTCTCGGCGAAGTCAGCCTTGGTGTCGAGCGCCAATCCTGGGTCCGCGACAACTTCCACCACGCGGGGATCGCGCAAGCGGCGTTCCATGCGGCGCCAGGCGAGTTGCAGCTCATCGAGCGACATCAGGTAGTTGCGCAGCTCGGTGCCTTCGAGCACCGTCTTGCCGCCAGGGCCCACTTCCACCTTCAGATTCTCCGTCGCGCGCCGCAGAATCTCGCGCGTGAATTCTTTGTCGTCTTTGATGTACTTCTCGCTCTTGCCTTTTTTAATGCGATAAAGCGGCGGCTGCGCGACGAAGATATTGCCGCGTTTGATCAGCTCCGTCATGTGGCGGAAAAAGAATGTCAGCAAAAGCGTGCGGATGTGCGAGCCGTCGACGTCCGCGTCGGTCATGATGATGATCTTGCCGTAGCGGATCTTGGCGGGATCGAAATCGTCCTTCCCAATGCCGGCGCCGATGGCAGTGATCATGGCGCGAATTTCTTCGTGGCCCAGCATCTTGTCGTAGCGGGCCTTCTCGACGTTGAGAATCTTTCCCCGCAGCGGCAAAATCGCCTGATAGCGGCGGTCGCGGCCGCCCTTGGCCGTGCCGCCGGCCGATTCGCCCTCGACTAGGAACAACTCGCAGCGGTCAGGATCGCGCTCCTGACAATCCGAAAGTTTTCCAGGCAAGCCGCCGGAATCGAGCGCACCCTTGCGCCGCGTGAGATCGCGGGCCTTGCGGGCCGCTTCGCGGGCGCGGGCAGCATCGATCGCCTTTGAGACGATCTTCTTCATCACCGACGGATTCTTGTCGAAGAACTCGCCCAGCTTTTCGTTGATGAGCTGGACGACGTAGCCTTGAATATCGGAATTGAGCTTGCCCTTGGTCTGCCCTTCGAACTGAGGCTGCGGCAACTTCACGCTGATCACCGCCGTCAGTCCTTCGCGCACGTCGTCGCCGGTGAGATTCTCTTTGACGTCTTTGAACAATCCCGCCGCCTGCCCCGCCGCGTTGATGGTGCGGGTCAACGCGCTACGGAAGCCGCTCAGGTGCGACCCGCCATCGACGGTGTTGATGTTGTTCGCAAAACTGAACACCGTTTCGCTGTAGGAATCGTTATACTGCAGCGCCACTTCCATGGTCAGCACGCCCAACGGCAAATCCCGCTCGCCTTCGATAAAAATGGGTTTGTCGTGGAGTACGCTCTTGCCCTTATTCAGGTGCTTGATGAACTCCGCGATGCCGCCGATAAATTGGAATTCGGAAACGCGCGTGGGTTCCTCACGTTCGTCCGTGAGTGTGATCTTCAGGCCCTTGTTCAGGAACGCCAACTCACGCAGGCGCGTCGCTAGCGTGTCGAAATTAAACTTGGTCGCGTCCATGATGGACGAATCGGGTTTGAAGGTGATCTTGGTTCCGGTCTTGCGTCCCGCTTTGCCGGTCTTCGCCAGCGGAGCTTTCGGAGCGCCCTTGGCATACTCCTGCTCCCACGTCGACGACGCGGTTTCGCCCTTCGCCGGGCGCCAGATTTCAAGCTTCAGCAATTCCGAAAGCGCATTCACGCAGCTCACGCCCACGCCGTGCAGGCCGCCCGACACTTTGTAAGAATTGGAATCGAACTTGCCGCCGGCATGCAGCTTGGTCATCACCACCTGCGCCGCCGACACGCCCTCGTCCTCGTGCAGATCGACAGGAATCCCGCGCCCGTTGTCGACCACCGTCACCGAATCGTCCTCGTGAATCGTGACGTTGACCTCGTTGGCGTAACCAGCCAAGGCTTCGTCCACCGAGTTATCGACCACTTCGTAGACCAGATGATGCAGCCCGGCCTCGCCGGTCGACCCAATGTACATCGCGGGCCGCAGGCGCACGGCCTCCAAGCCCTCCAGCACTTTAATGCTGGTGGAATCGTAAACGTTGGGATCTATCGCCGTAACTTTGCTGGACATGGTGTCTTGAATGAAACTGTCGATCAAATTCTCATTGGCATGATCACGTAGCGATACGTGTCCGCCTTGTCGCCGCCCGGCCGCAGTTCGCCGGCGCTATGTGGATCTTTAAACCAGAAGCTGACTTGGTCGGTCTGCACCACCCGCAGGAAATCGATCAAGTACTGCGCGTTGAATCCAATCTCTACGGGCGTGCCATTGTACTCCGCTGGAATGCTCTCTTCGCTCTCTCCGGTTTCAGAAACCGAGGAGTGTACTTTCACTTCGCCGTCGCCTACCCGCACGCGAATTGCCCGCGAACGTTCGTCGGAGAACTGCGCCACGCGCTCAATCGCCGCCCGGAATTCTTCGCGCTGCAAAGTTACTGAGTTCGGCTGATCCTTCGGTAGCACGCGCTCGTAGTCCGGAAAATTTCCCGTTAGCTTGCGGCTCAACAGCAACCGGTCGCCGAGTTTGAAGAATAAATGATTCTCATCGCCTGAAAATTGTACGATGGCAGCCGGATCGGAATCGCTCGCCAGTTTTTGCAACTCCAGCATCGCCTTGCGCGGCAACAGCGCGCGGAACGCCGCGTTGACGCCCGGCAGTTCATCCGAGCTTTCCACCATCGCCAAGCGGTGCCCGTCTGTCGCCACCATCACGATGCCGCCCTTGCGCAGCACCAGCAGCGCGCCATTCAGAGTGAAGCGCGATTCCTCGCTCGAGATCGCAAAAACCGTCTTCGCGATCATTGCGCCCAGAACGCCGATGGGGACCTCCGCCAGCATCTCCGGCATCTCCGGCAATTCCGGAAAACTATCGCGCGACATCCCGGCGATGCGCGTCTTCGAACGCCCACACACCAGATTCGCCCAGTGGTTGTCGCCCACCTTCACTTGCACATCGGAATCCGGCAGCAAGCGCACGTAATCGAGCAAGCGGCGCGCGGGAATCGTCCCCGCGCCGGACTTCTTCACCCGCGCCGCGCAGGAACAGCGAATTCCCAATTCCAAATCCGTGGCCGTGAGATGAATGCGATCTCCGTCGGCCTCGACCAACACATTCGACAAAATCGGAATGGTGGTTTTCTTCTCAACTACGCCTTGCGAGAGGTTCAGTTCCCGAACCAGATCGGCCCTGCTGACGGTGAATTCCATGCACGGTTCCTTCGCGATTCTTCTCTCTAGATTTCTCTCTCAAATAGACTTGAAAGAGAACCGGATTCATAGGGGCTGTTGAAACGTTGATTTCTCCCTAAATTATAGCAAGATCGTGGGGTTAAAGTCATCACAAAGTGTGGGTTCCTGGGTAGATTTTGGAGTACGGGTCGGGTCGGGCCGATTTGTTCCTCAGGAGTCCACAACCATACAGAAAGCGGCTTTGAGGATAAGTCAAATAACCTCAATGGATGGCGTCGATTACGTTGTGGATGAGCCTGTTCAAATCCGCATCCTTCTGGCGCAAGGCGTCGATCTTATGAATGGAATGCAGCACCGTAGTGTGGTGCTTGCCTCCAAACATGCGCCCGATCTCGGGGAGCGAGGAGTGTGTCAGCTCCTTGATCAGATACATCGCAATTTGCCGCGGATACGCGATTTTCTGCGTGTTGGTCTTCAACTTCAATTGGGCCGGTTGCAGTTGAAACTGATCCGCCACCGCGCGCAAAACCGAATCCATGGTGATCCGCTTTTCTTGCCCCGGGATCAAATACTTCAACACCTGCTGCGCCATCGCCAGCGTGATGGGCGTTCCCATCACCGACGAATAAGCCACCAGTTTCACCAGCGAGCCTTCCAGTTCCCGGACGTTGGATTTGGTTTTCGTCGCAATGTACACGCGCACATCTTCGGGCAGGCTGACGCCTTCCGTCTCAGCTTTCTTATCCAGAATCGCCATCTTGGTTTCCAGATCCGGCGGCTGGATGTCCACCATCAAGCCCCATTCAAAGCGCGAGCGCAGCCGTTCCACCAGTCCCGGCGTGCCCTTCGGCGTCGAATCGCTCGAGACCACGATCTGTTTCTGATGCTCGTGAAGCTCGTTAAAGGTGTGAAAGAACTCCTCCTGGGTGCGTTCCTTGCCGGCCAGGATATGGATGTCGTCGATCAGCAGCACGTCGGCCGAGCGGTAATAGCGGTGAAATGCCGGCATGCGATCGCTCTTGATGCAGCCGATCATTTCGTTCATGAAGCGCTCGCTGGACGTGTAGACAATACGCATCGAAGCGTATTGCTCGGTCAGCGCCGTCCCAATCGCATGCATCAGGTGTGTCTTCCCCATCCCCGATCCACCGTAAATAAACAACGGATTGTAGCTGCGCGACGGACTGTTCGCCACCGCTCGCGCCGCCGCGTGCGCAAACTGATTGCAGGAACCCACCACATAGTTGTCGAAACGGAACTTCTGATTAAGCTGGCTGGTAGGCGACGCAAACACCGGGTCTGAGGAAGCGCTCGCCGCCGCGGCGCTCGCTGCGCGAGCCCTATAGATCACCCGCTCCACCGGCAAGTTCAACTCCCGAATCGCTTGCCGGATGTCTTCGGCGTATTCTTGCTCCATCCACTCCTTGGTGACTTGGTCAGGAACAGTCACTCGCAAGGACCCGCCCTCCTCACCCTCAAACGCCGTTCGCGTAACCCAGTCCTCGTAGGCCCTCCCGCTAATCTTCGTGGTCAGCCGGGCCTTAATTTGTTCCCATGGATTTGCCAATGCGATCGCTTCCCCAGTCATATGTCCTCCGACACGCACAAAATCCCCACAAGATTTCCACAGCCAGTGGAAATCGCGTCGCTTCTCACCGATTCTGTTCCTGGAATCGTTACGCTCTAGCGGTCGCCGAGGGGCGGTTCAGGTCCGGCGGACTGTCTTTCGCGGAACTCAAGAATAGCACAAAATTTCCAAACGCAATAAATTACTTAAAACTTTTTAAATCGTTTATTTTCAAACACATATAGGAGTTATCCTAAAACACACAACATTGTATGAACATCCTGTTTCAGTGCCTCTGAAACGCATTTGACAATCCACGTTTGGGGCGCGACAATGCGCCAAGTTTTTGTTGGGGGCGGGCCAGCACTATTCTAGCCTTTCGCGGTTGGAGATCGGAGGAAACCCCTATGAGTTTGCTTTGAGGGAAAACGAAACTTCGACCCTTCCGGGTGGTCGCCGTAGGCTAACTCTAACGGTGCCCTTATCGTCGGTCAAATCAAATTGACCATCGAACTGAAGAGGGAGTTGCATATAGCGCTCTTCGATGGGTTGCACCTTACTCCCAGAGACTGTGGAGGCAGAGATTCTATATCCGTTATATTCGAACTCAAAGCCAAGGCGACTGCAAGCTCGATAAAGGATCTCCGCGTTAGGCGATGGCCGGGTTCCTTTTGGGGAATCGTGGCAGTAGGCATTCAGACGCGCCTTGGAAATATTGAGTAGCTTTGCCGCATCTACTTCTCGGATGCCTTTCGCTTTGAGAAAACTCTTTAGAGAGTCACCAAAGACGTTTGCGAATCCTTGTGGATTGAAAAACATAGGCTTAGGTCGCAGCATCAATTATAATTGACAAATTTTTATAAAGTCAATTATAATTGACCATCTTGGGAATTCTAGGTATGCCCGCTGTCAGCGAGGAGATGATCATTGACGCGGTTGACCGACGTGACTCGCCCATCGGCGAAGTGAAGCGTAGTGAGGTCTTCAAGGAACGACTTAACTTCCGTGTTGTTCACATTCTTTTATTCAACGGGCGTGGCGAGCTTTTAGTACAGCAACTCGCCAATGACAGAACCCGGCATCCACGATACTGGGGATCATCCGTGGCTGGTTACCTCTTCGCGGGGGAGTCATACGAAGCTGCCGCGCAGCGAAGACTTTCGCAAGAATTAGGTGTTTTTAATTCGCGACTTGCACCAGTTGGCAAAACATCTATGAGCGACGAAGGATGTCTGAAGTTCATAGGAGTCTTTTCCGCCGTTAGTGAAGGTCCATTTTCCTTTGACGGGGAACACATCAGCGCGTTGGAATTCGTCTCGCTTCCCGAAATTCACAAGCTTCATAATCAGGGCTCAGTGGCTTTCACACCTACCTTCATCAGGGTGCTGGACTTTTATGAGAACTGGCGCTAGAGTTCTAAATCCGGGTGCCTCCTCCACTCCCTCCAGACGACCTACTGACGCTCTACAAGATTGCGATTGACGAATACCGGTTTGAGGTTAAGCTCAACTGGGATCGTACAGTCTACTACCTCACTCTGAACAGTGGACTTGTCACGATCGCTACCGGACTCCTTAAGCTCGGGAACGCCCCTGTCATCAACCTCCTGGTAGCCGCGATCTTTTTCATTGGGCTGTGCACTGCAGTGATTGGGTTGGCGGCTATTCGGATGGGACACAAATACTACCGCCGGACAATCGTTAAGAAAACGCTGCTGGAGGATTGTCTCGGGCTAACCAAAGGTCTCGATGACTACGCTGGAAAGCCGACGCTAGCGATTGGCACGACAATCGGTCAAGTAGATCAGGTGATGATCCTCAATGATGCCGAGACGTATCTGGGCCGAAAAATCCGAAAAGGAAGCATCACATTTTGGGTATTGGTGATCTTGTTTTTCCTCTGCATTATGGATCTAGCTGGCATCGCTGGTTCCGTTTGGATGTACTGCAATCCGCAGGTACCTCAGGCCGTTCAAGCAAACCCGCCTATCATATAGCAGCCATTTAACATAACTGCGCTCAAGTGAAGTCATTACGGCATCGAAACGCATTTGACAATCCACGTTTGGGGCGCGACAATAGGTTCTGTTCGTCTGCCAGATGCGGGAGTAACTCAGCTGGTAGAGTGCGACCTTGCCAAGGTCGATGTCGCCG
>JALYIB010000402.1 GCA_030775965.1 Acidobacteriota bacterium
CTGCTGGTAATCGTAGTCTCGATGGCCGCTGTCGGCGGAATCAGTTACATCATTTTCAACCAGATCGTTCAGGTCGCCACCGAATTGCCCAGCTATCAGGAAAATATCGATAACAAGCTGCGAGCCCTGCGCATGCGAGACACCGGCGCGTTAGGCCGAGCCGCGAAGAGCGTGCAGAAACTTGGTAAGGAACTCAACACGGTGCAAGACACCCCGCCGCCCCCCGCCAGCGCACGCGCCGCCCGAGTCAACACGCCCGCTAATCCACTTCCAGTGCAAGTGATCGAAGCGCCTCCCAGCGCGCTGGTTTACCTGCGCGATCTGACGGGTCCGTTTCTCGCTCCCCTGGCGATCCTCGGAATCGTTCTGGTATTCACCCTGTTTCTTCTGGTCGAAGAAGCCGACCTCCGCAACCGTCTCTTCCGCCTGGCGGGCATGAGCCGCCTGAACGTGATGACCCAGGCCCTCGACGACGCCACCCAGCGCGTCAGCCGCTACCTGATGCTGCAATTTCTGGTCAACGCCGGCTTTGGAGCCCTCTGCGGCCTGGGACTCTATTTGATCGGCGTCCCCTACGCCGCCTTGTGGGGGACCGTCGCAGCCCTCTTGCGCATCGTTCCCTACATTGGATCGGTCGTGGCCGGCTTGCTCCCCTTGGTTGTGTCGCTGGCAGTCTTCAATACCTGGCTGCAACCGCTTTTGGTATTCGCGCTGTTCACGACGCTCGAAATCATCACCGGCAACCTGCTCGAACCCAGGCTCTACGGCTCCCACACCGGAATCTCCTCTCTCGCGCTGCTCCTCACCACCGTGTTCTGGGCCGCGCTGTGGGGACCCGTGGGCCTGATCCTCTCTACTCCGCTCACGGTCTGCGTGGTGGTTCTGGGCCGCCACGTGCCTCACCTGGCTTTCCTGCACATCCTTTTGGGCGATCAACCGGCGCTAACGCCTGAAGCCCACCTCTACCAGCGCCTGTTGGCCATGGACGAATCAGAGGCCCGTGCCGTCCTGGAAGCCTACCGCGCCGAAAATTCGCTGCTCCAGTTATACGACGCCGTAATCCTCCCCGCTCTCACCATGGCCGAACAGGACCGCCACAAAGGCGCCCTCGATCCCGAGCGCGAGGAATTTCTGTTCCTCAGCCTGCGCGAAGTTTTGGCCGAGTATTCCGAAAGCGCCCAAAACGCCTCCGTCGAACATGCGGCGCAGCATCTCGCCTTGGCCCCGCCCGGACGCATACTGTGCCTCCCCGCGCACGATGAGGCCGATGAAATCGCCGCCGCCATGCTGGCCCAGTTGTTGGAACAAGGCGGCAAAACCACCGTGTCTTTCCCCGTAGGCACTTCCTCGGGAACCATGCTGGATCTGGTGGCGCCCACGGCGGATGACGTCTTCTGCATCTCCGCCCTCCCGCCGTTTGCGTTTTCTCACGCCAGAACTCTCAACCGCCAACTGGGCGCGAAATATCCGCAAACCAAAATCCTGATCGGCGTGTGGGGCTTCACGGGCGAAATCGAACGCGCCTTGCAACGCTTCCAGCCCAAGCGCCCGGATAAGTTTGTGAGCAATCTGGCGGAGGCTCTGGAATACCTTGGCGTCGGCCCTCAAACGCCCAGTGACGGCGGGCCGTCGGCGGGCTCCCAGCAGGGCACAGAACCGGCTTTGACCGAAGTCTGAAAACTCAACGTCGCCATTCCGCTTCCCGCCCTTCACCGGCGCCCGCGTCATAGGCAGCCGCGTCCCCCGACGCGCCCCGCCCGCTGCGGCGGCCGCATGCCCGAAATCGCCAAAAGCACCGCAGCCGCGGCAATAACGAAGCCTGCCAAGCGCGCCCTAGCGCCAATTTAAATCAACGCAGTCTCGCGCTCCATCCGCGGAACCGAAAAGAAAAACGTAGCCCCTTGCCCCACTTCGGACTCCACCCATATGCGCCCGCCGTTGCGTTCGACGATCTTCTGGCAAATCGCCAAGCCAATGCCCGTGCCCGAATACTTGGAGTCCGTATGCAGCCGCTTGAATATTCCAAAGATGCTGTCTTTATAGGCGGGCGCGATCCCAATCCCGTTATCGCGAATCGCAAATAGCCAGCGCCCGTCTTCGAGACGCGCCGTAACATGAATCCGCGGCGCCTGCTCTTCGCTACGGTACTTAATCGCATTGCCGACGATGTTTTGAAACAACTGTCGCAATTCCACCTCGTGCATGCGCACCGTCGGCAGAGCGTCGTGCGAAACCACCGCTCCGCTCTCGCGAATGGCCTCCGCGACATTCGCCAGTGCTTGCTCCAAGGCAACGTTAGCGTCCACCGGGCCGGGCTCGCTCACGGTTTCAGAGGTCTGCGTGTAAGCCAGCAGATCCTTCACCAGCATCTCCATATGGTGCGCGCCCGTGGTCATGAAACTCAAATACTGCAAACCTTTTGCGTCCAGCCGATCGCGATACCGCTGGCTGAGCATTTCCCCGTACACCGAGATGCTGCGAATGGGTTCCTGCAAATCGTGGGACGCCGAGTAGGCGAACTGCTGCAAATCGCCATTGGCCCGCATCAACGCGGCGTTGGCCTCGCGCAGCGCCTGCTCCTGCATCTCGCGCGCCGTCACATCCCGCGCCACTTTGGAAGCGCCCACCACTTTGCCCGACGCGTCGCGGACCGGCGACACCGTCAGTGAAATCGATAGTATCCTCCCATCCTTCGTCCGCCGCTGGGTTTCAAAATGATCTATGCGCTCGCCCCGTTGCAGCCGGCTAATGATATCGGCCTCTTCATCCAGGCGCTCCCGCGGAATGATGAGGGTGATCGATTTGCCGATCACCTCCTGCGCGCTGTAGCCGAACACCCGCTCCGCGCCGCTGTTCCAACTGCGGATGATGCCGTTCAAGTCCTTGCTGATGATGGCGTCGTCCGACGATTCCACAATCGCGCTCAACAGCGAGGAAGCGAAAGCCCCCTGCTTACGCTCATGGACGTCGATCACCGATCCGGCAAAGCCCGCCCACCCGCCCTTCTTATCGAAGCGCGGCCGGCCCGAACTCATCGCCCAGCGGTATTCGCCGTCGGCGCGCCGCAAGCGGTAATCCATGGAAAAGGGCTGGCGCCCGCCGGCCGCTTCGACGAAAACGCGTCTGGCTTCCTCGCGGTCCTCGGGATGCACCGCGTCCAGCCAGCCGAACCCCAATGCCGCATGTTCGCTTTGACCCGTGTAATCGCACCACCC
>JALYIB010000403.1 GCA_030775965.1 Acidobacteriota bacterium
ACGCTAGAGGTTGGCGCACCGCTTCGCATTGAAGATCCTGGTACTCGACAACTACGATTCCTTTACGTGGAATCTGGTGCAGGCTTTGGAAACCGCCGGCGGGAGTTGCGTGGTCCACCGCTCGGACCGTATCGCGTTGGCCGAAGTGGAAGCACTTGCGCCTGACCGCATCGTGATTTCGCCGGGGCCTTTCGGGCCGGATCAATCCGGCATCTGCCCGGAGGTTGTTAAAACATTCTGCGGCCGTGTGCCGGTCCTGGGAGTCTGTCTCGGAATGCAGGTCATCGCGCGAACGATGGGCGCCGACGTTCGCCCGTCGGGCCATCCCGTTCACGGCAAGTCAGCGCGAATCCGCCACGACGACAAGGGCCTCCTGTACGGATTACCCAATCCATTTTCGGGGGGCCGCTATCACTCCTTAGTAGTGGACCCAGCCAGCGTGCCCGCGGAGTTGGAAGTGTCTGCGTGGAGTGAAGACGGGCACATCATGGGTTGCCGGGTGCGGGGCCGCGCGGTTGAAGGCGTGCTGTTTCATCCTGAATCTTTCCTCACCGAGCAGGGTGCTCGCATCTTCGAAAATTTTCTAGGGACTCCGGCGCATGTGGTCTGATCGAACCCCGCCGGAGCGTTTGCGCGCGCTGGTCAAGAAGCTACACTCGGCACTCCCACCACCCGGCACCGGAGACGCGGCACGCATCGAGCAAGTTGAGGAGTTTTCGCAGGTTGCGCCAGGCTTCGCATCCGTGACTGGCACAAGGCCCCTCCTGCTGCACAATCCGCTGGCGACGATCACATACTCGAATGGATCCGCGGTCATCGCCGGCCCCGCGGGCGCAGTCGAAATATCGGCGCCAGCCTTCGATGTGCTCGCCGCGATGCTCGAAGCGTGGCGCGGCCCCGCGGAAGCGATCTTCGCCGGATTCCTGTCCTACGACCTGGCGACCGAAATCGAGGACGTCGGGGTCACGCCGCCGCCGGATTTCACGTTTCCGCAGTTTTACTTTGCGCTATACGATTCCTACTTGCGATTAGAAGGCGACCGTTGGGTTCAAGTGACTACAAATGCCTGGCGGACTCCTCCGGCCAGCCCTCGCCGCCGGCTTCCCGAGCGGCCCATCCACGGTGGCCCTCTCCACAGTTGCCCCAGCCAATCTGCGTTTGAGACATCCGTAGAGCGAATCGTCGCGACGATTCGCGCCGGCGATATCTTTCAAACCAACCTCTGCCGCCGCCTGGAAGCCGGTCTCGACCCGGCCATGGCGTGGGATCTCTTCCAGCGCATGCGGACCATCAGTCCCGCGCAATACGAGTCCTACTTTCAAATCGATGACCAGCGCGCCATCCTCTCGATCAGTCCGGAGTTGTTCCTAAGGGTTGAGGCGGGAATGGTGGAGTCTTCTCCGATTAAGGGAACACGCCCGCGCGCTACTGACGCCACTGAGGACCAGGCCCTGTCAAGCGATCTTCTCGCGAGCGAAAAAGATCGCGCCGAACTCGCGATGATCGTCGATGTCGTGCGCAACGATCTCGGCAGAGTGTGCGAAACCGGCTCGGTGGAAGTCACCCAGCATGCGGCGCTGATGACTCTTCCCACTGTCCATCATTTGTATTCGACGGTAAGGGGACGCCTGCGCGACGGATTGGTGGATTTACTTCGAGCCGCCTTCCCGGCCGCGTCCATCACCGGCGCGCCCAAGATTGAGGCCATCCGCGCCGCCCTGCGCGAAGAAGGCCAACTGCGCGGCCCCTGTATGGGCGCCATAGGATGGATTTCGCTGGATGGAAACATGGAGCTGTCAGTTGCCATCCGCACGGCGTTCACCTCCGACGGCCACGTGCGATACTATGTGGGGTGCGGCATCACGGCTGACTCCGATCCGCATTCCGAATTGATAGAGAGCCGCCACAAAGCCGCCGCCTTTGTGCGGGCGTTAGACAGACGGGAGATCACACGATGAAATTGGTTTTGGGGATTTTAATAGGCGCCGCCGCGCTGGGGGCGCAACCGCAACCGCCTCCGGCCCCCTGGCGCGGCGCGGGCCCCACGCCCTGCGCGGGCACTGACGGCGGCATCTATAAGTGCTCTCCCGCTCCCCGCTCGTACGCCGTGCGCGCCGGTCACCTGTTCGACAGCAAAAACGGCCAGATGTTAACGAAGCAAGTCGTGCTCATCAGCGGCGATCGCATCACCGAAGTGGGCCCCGCAGGTCAAGTCAAAATCCCCACCGGCACTGAAGTGATCGACTTGAGCCAGGCCACCGTGCTGCCCGGCTTGATCGACGCCCATACACACATGTTCAATCAGCGCAAGCCCAACGGGACCACCGAAGACTATATGTTGATCGCTGTCCAGAACGTGCAGAACGATCTGCGCGCAGGCTTCACCGCGGCCCGCGATATGAGCTCGCACGGCAACGGCTACGGCGACGTCGCCGTGCGCGATGCGATCAATCAAGGGCGCATCGACGGCCCGCGCTACCAGGTGTCGACGCTCGGCATCGTGTGGAGCGCCACTCCTATCGACCCCGCCGTTCCCGTAAACCCGCTCAACCCCATCGCGGTGCACACGGTGGAAGAAGCGCGGGCCGCGGTCCGCGAAGAAATCGCCCACGGCGCCGATTGGATCAAGCTATTCCAGCGGGTGCGTATTCGTTTAACGCCGCAGGCAAAGATCTATACGAGGTCACGTACACGCTGCCGGTTTTGCAAGCCCTGATCGACGAAACCCATCGTCTCGGCAAAAAGAGCGGCTGCCACGTTTATGGCGGCGAGGGCCAACGGAACGCCATCGTCGCGGGCTGCGACACCATCGAGCACGGCTTCGGTCTCGATCAGGAGCAGATAAATATGATGGCGGCCAAAGGCCTCTTCTACGACCCCACCATCGTCCGCTACACCGAGCCCTACATGGACGACAACGACAAGAAGAACACCGGCGGCAAATATCGCATCATCCCGATTTTCACGAAAGCCGCCGCCATGGCCGCCGCCACCAAGGGCATCAAGATCATGGCGGGCAGTGGAGCCGACGGCGCGACCTTCGCGCATGGCACCCAGGCTCTCGAATTCGAAGCGTTGGTGAAGCTCGCCGGCATGACGCCCGCAGGCGCGATTCAATCCGGAACCATGATCAACGCCGAAGCTCTGGGATGGCAGGATCAAATTGGGTCTGTTGAAAAAGGCAATTACGCGGACCTGGTCGCGGTTTCCAGCGACCCTCTCGCTGACATCGCCGAACTGCAGCGTGTCAAGTTCGTGATGAAGGGTGGAAAAGTCATCCGCAACGACATGGCCGCCGGCGCTCCCAAGTAAGATTGAAAACGCGGGGGCGCAGGATTAAGTTGCGGGAGGCACATAGAAAGGCTTCCCTATGAAGCAACCCATTCAGCCATCCACATCGTGGATAGCGTTATTGTCCGCGGCCGTTTTCATCGTGCTGTTCGCCGCCCAGCCGGTCCGCGCCGATTTGGAGGAGAAGACCAAGAA
>JALYIB010000404.1 GCA_030775965.1 Acidobacteriota bacterium
CCGATCGCGTACGCCAGCTGCACTTCCACGCGCGAAGCCAACCCGGCAGCCACAAGGTTCTTCGCCACGTAACGCGCCATGTAGCACGCGGAGCGATCCACCTTCGTGGGATCTTTGCCCGAGAACGCGCCGCCGCCATGCCGCCCCATGCCGCCGTAAGTATCGACGATGATCTTGCGGCCCGTCAGTCCCGTGTCGCCGTGCGGACCGCCAATCACAAAACGCCCCGTGGGATTAATGTGATATTTAGTCTGCGAATCCACCATATTGCCGCCGACAATCGGATCGATGATGTACTTCTTCACATCCGCGCGCAATTGTTCGGTCGAAACGTCATCGTCATGCTGCGTCGAAAGCACCACTGCGTCAATGCGCTTCGGTTTGCCGTCGACATATTCAACGCTAACCTGGCTCTTGGCATCGGGACGCAGATACGTGAGCTTGCCATCGCGCCGCACGTCACTCTGCTGGCGGACCAGCTTGTGCGCCATCATGATCGGCAGCGGCATCAGCTCCGGAGTCTCATCGCAGGCATAGCCGAACATCAACCCCTGATCGCCCGCGCCACCCGTATCCACGCCCATCGCGATATCGGGCGACTGGCTCTGAATGGTATTCAGAACGCCGCAAGTCTTGGCATCGAAGCCCATGCGAGCGTCGGTGAAGCCGATGTCCGCGATCACTTCGCGCGCCAGCTTTGGCACGTCGACGTAAGTAGTGGTCGTAATCTCGCCCGCCACCACGCAAATCCCGGTAGTGACCAGAACCTCGCAAGCCACGCGGCCCGTGGGATCGTCCTTCATGACGGCGTCCAGTACGGCGTCAGAAATCTGATCCGCCATCTTGTCCGGGTGGCCTTCGCTCACCGATTCGGACGTGAAAATGTGTCGCATTTTATCGGACATTCAATCTCCTTTGATTCCAAAACTCGTTTAATAGCGATAGTGATCCGGCTTGTAAGGGCCATCCACCGGAACACCCAAATAGTCCGCCTGTTTCTTGCTCAGAGTTGTCAGCTTCACGCCGATCTTTTCCAAATGCAGCCGGGCCACTTCCTCGTCCAGCTTCTTTGACAGCGTGTAAACGCCAACTTTATAGGTGTCCTTGTTCTTCCACAGATCCAACTGCGCCAGCGTCTGATTGCTGAAGCTGTTGCTCATCACAAAAATCGGATGCCCCGTCGCGCAGCCCAAATTCACCAGCCGCCCCTCCGCCAGCATGAAGATGCTGTGCCCGTCCGGAAAGGTGTACATGTCCACCTGCGGCTTGATATTGAGCTTCTTCACATCTTTCGCGGAATTCAGCGGATCGATCTGAATCTCGTTATCGAAGTGCCCGATATTGCACACAATCGCCTGATCCTTCATGTGCCGCATGTGCTCTAGCGTGATGATGTCCACGTTCCCAGTGGTCGTCACGTAAATATCGCCGCGCCCCAGCGTGTCTTCGACCGTCGTGACTTCGAAGCCTTCCATCGCGGCCTGCAAAGCGTTAATCGGATCGATCTCCGTCACCACCACCCGCGCGCCCATGCCGCGCAGCGAATGCGCCGAGCCCTTGCCCACGTCGCCGTACCCGCAGATCACAGCGACCTTGCCCGCCACCATCACATCGGTAGCGCGCTTGATCCCATCCGCCAGCGATTCGCGGCAGCCATACAAATTATCGAACTTCGATTTGGTCACCGAATCGTTCACATTGATCGCCGGTACCAGCAGCTTGCCTTCCTCCTGCATCTTGTACAGACGGTGCACGCCGGTCGTGGTTTCTTCAGAGACACCGCGCCACGCCTTCACAATATCGCGCCAGCGCGTGGGCGTTTCTTTGTGAACTTTTTTCAGCAGATCCTTAATGACCTTCTCTTCGTGGCTCTCCGAAGGCGAGTCCACCCACTTGCTGCCGTTCTCGAGCTCATAGCCGCGATGGATCAGCAGCGTCACATCGCCGCCATCATCTACCACCAGCTCGGGCCCCTTGCCATCCTGATGGCTGACCGCCTGATACGTGCACCACCAATACTCTTCGAGCGACTCGCCCTTCCAAGCGAACACCGGAATCCCGGCGGCGGCAATCGCCGCGGCTGCGTGATCCTGCGTCGAAAAAATATTGCAGCTAGCCCAGCGCACCGTCGCGCCCAGATCGATCAGCGTCTCAATCAGCACCGCCGTCTGAATGGTCATGTGCAATGACCCCGTGACGCGCACGCCCTTCAGCGGCTTGCCGACCGCGTATTTCCTGCGGATCGACATCAATCCCGGCATCTCAAACTCGGCGATCGAAATCTCTTTGCGGCCCCACTCCGCCAGACTCATGTCCGCGACTTTGTAATCACTAGCGATAGCTGTACTCATTCAGTCTCCTTCTGGGCGAACTCCGCGCCCTCCAAATACTTGTATCTATCAATCCAGATATGTTGATATATTAGTCTAGAAACCTGTATGGCGTCAATGCTCCAAAATCTGCGCCTCCTGGCCGACCCCAGCCGCATCCGTATCCTGCTGCTAGTGACCCGTGAAGAACTATCGGTCGCCGAACTCCAGAACATTCTGAATATGGGCCAGAGCCGAATTTCCACGCACTTAGCCCAGCTCAAAAGCGCCGGCCTGGTCGACGACCGCCGCAGTGGCAAAAGCGTTCTCTACCGCCTCCGCCCACCGCGCAGCTCCGAATCCAAGTCCTTCGCTCAACTAATGGAAGGGCTCCGCGAAGCCGCCGCCGAAATTCCCGAAGCCGAGCACGACTCCGAAGCCCTGCTCCACACCATGAAGCGCCGCCAAGATAAGGTGCGCGCCTATTTCAACGAAATGGCGGGAAAATTCGGCCGCCAATACGTCCCCGGCCGCTCCTGGGA
>JALYIB010000405.1 GCA_030775965.1 Acidobacteriota bacterium
GTCACTTCGAGCGGCAGCGCCCATAAGTTTTTTAGACGATAGTCGCGCAACGTGGCCATCCAATCTTTTTCCACCGCCACGTAGAAGTACGGATTCGGAAACCATTGGTTGGCAAACGGAGCCACTGGATTATGCACATAAATCCAGTTCTTAATCATCCACGGCGCGATCATGATCAACGAGCATCCTGCCACCGTCAAAGCAGGCTGCCATTGTCGCGTGCGCCAGACGATAAATCCGAGAGCGTAAACGATCATGACGAAAGCCGTGTACTTCGCCGCGTAGCAATACCCGGCCAGCAGACCGATGACGATGAGGACGCGCCGGTCGCGATTTTCATCCCATAATTGCGTCCAGTAAAATACCGAAAACACGATTGCGGCAACGGCCACGTCCGTGTAGGCCGTAGTTCCGTCGATCCCCACCACCGGACTCGCATACACCAGCAGCGCAGCCGCCGCGCCCGCCAGTGGCTTGCCGATCCGCTGTCCGTAGGCGAACACCATCAGCGCCAGAGCGATCAGAAAGGTGAAATGCAGCAGCGCCGCCGCCGAGTGATGGCCGATAGCGAACGCGGGAATGTACAGCATGTCCACCCCGCCGCTGAAAGTCGCCAGCATGTTGGTGGTGATGCGCTCGAATCCACGCGCCCGCAGATAACGCGCAGTCAAGCCCAAGTGGTAGCTGGCGCCATCTGGACTAATCTCCGGAGCCCACGCATTGAACAAATACAGTGTTGTGAAAGCCGCCGCAATGACGCCGAACACATAGCCAGCCGCCCGCGGCATCTGTGTACCCGGCGGCCCCCCCTCGGCAGCGGGCCAGCGCCAGTCACCGGTGCGAATCGCACCCCCCACACAAGCTGCCAGCAGCAGCAACAACACCGGTTTGTAGGCGATATGCAGGGCCAGCGCCGCAAAAATCGCCAAATGCAGAACGGAGGCCCCCAGCACGAACGACAACGGAAATTTCTCACTTCGCCGCAGCCGCACGCCCACCCGCGCCGCGATCGCCGAACCCAGCGCATAGCAAGCAGCCGCCGTGAAGGCCGCTCCCGCCAGCGCAACCAGAGCTCTCATTTCTGTTCTAGGCCCAGCGACACCAGAATGAAGCCCAGCGGATTCGCCTCCCGCTTCTCGAGGATCCACACTTTGTCGACTTCAGCGGCCAGGATCGCATATCCGTTGGCATCCATCCATTCCGCGGGCACCGGTTTCTCGAAGCGCTGGCGGCCCGGAGCGGGGTAGTGAACCTTCTCCAGCAAATGCTCATTCACGAAAAACGATACCGTCACCGGACCCGTTTGCGCGAAGGTGGCGCCCGCAATCGCGAAATCGATAGAGTAGCGGAGCTTCTGCGCGGTCCCCGGGAACAGGCGAATGGCGGGATGTTTGCCCGTCCAGCGCCAGGTATTCACTTGGAGAGAAGGCGATATGTCCTGCACAAAATGTGTCTCTGCGTCCGCGTCGGCCATGTTCAGCAACCGCACGCCGCTGATGGGAGCTTCAAAAACCGGGCGCTGCGGGGGCGGGGCATAGGGCTCCGGCAGATTGCCGCAGCCGCACAGAAATCCGCTCAGTGCTCCGCATAAACTGAGCCATCCGCAACTAGCAGTCACTTTCCAGTTACTATAGCGAACTGCCGCGCGTGAGCGCGCGGCCCTAGCAAACCAAACCCGCCCCAGCGCGTCTACTCAAGCTCGGGAGCATGTTAGATTTGTTAAGGAACACCATGAAGTATTGCCTAATCCTTTCATTTGCATGCGGCCTGTCGTTCACGAATGTGTTGGCCCAGACGCCTCCCCAGACTGAGGTCCCCGACGACGCCGTGGTCGCGAAAGTGGCCGGCATGCCGGTCACCGCGGGCGAAATCCGCAAGAGCCTGCTGATCATGCCCAAGGAATTCGTGCAGCTCTTCAATCAGAATCCGAAATACGCGGTGCAGCAATTGTATATGTTGCGCTATTTGGCGGAAGAGGCCGAGCGTACCAAGCTAGGCGACGAAAGCCCCATGAAAGAGCAACTGCAGTTCCTGCGCGCCAATGCCATGGCTTCCGCCATGGTGAGCCACGAGCACAACTTTTACAAGGTCACCGATCCCATGATCAAGGAGTTTTACGATCGCAACCAGGCGCGCTACCAGCAGGCCAAGATTAAAGTGATTTACATCGCCTTCAAACCCTCCGCGCCGGTGGTGGGAACGGTGCCGCAAAATCAATCTCTCGAGGATATCGCGCGTTCCCTTTCCGAAGGCGCGGCGTCCAAGACCCAGCGCACGGAGGCCGACGCCCGCAAGCTGGCTGAAGATCTGGTCAAACAGATTCGCGGCGGCGCGGATTTCGCCAAGCTGGTGGCCGAGTACTCCGAAGATCCCGCCTCGAAAGCCGCCGAGGGAGACTTCGGAATGGTGAATACCAACAGTTCTTATTCCGCCGACGTCAAAAAAGCCGTGCTGGCGTTGAACGAAGGTGAAGTCACGGACCCGCTGCGCCAGGCCAACGCCTTCTACATCATCCGCGTGGAAAAGAAAACCACGCAGCCGATGGACGAGCTGCGCGGCGCCATTGGGGATGAACTTCGCCAGTCTCATCTGAACGAATGGCTGACCAGCGTCGGCAAAAAGTTCGAGCCGCAAGTGGAAAACGTGCCGTTTTTCACGCAGACCAAAATACCGGTTCCGGGAGCGCCCGCCGCCCCCGCGCCTCCAGCGAAGTAATTCGTGTTTCCTCGGTTGGCCGGCCGCCCCATCCGCGTGGAGGTGCGCCGCTCGCTAGGCTCGCACCTGGCCGCGAGTTCCATTCCGCGCCGCGTGATTCTTCTCGACGCCGCCGTGTTCGCCCGCCGTGGGGACTTCGAGCGCATCCTGATCCACGAGCTTTTCCATTTCGCGTGGGTGCGTCTTTCCAACCAGCAGCGCCGGGATTGGGAGGACGTTTTAATGCATGAGTTGGCCGCGCCAGCAGCGGGCGAGTTGGGTTGGAGCGCCGAATGGCGCAAAGATACGCTGAGTCCCAAAGATATCCGCCGCCGCACGCCCCCCTGGCGCCGCTACGCCTGCGAAAGCTTCTGCGACACCGCCGCGTGGCTGTACGCCGGACTCCGCCAGCATGACGAATTCACGCTCGCCCGTCCCCTGCGCCGCCTCCGCCGCCAATGGTTCACGGACACTCTGCAAAACGGGCGTGATACTTTAAAGGTGTGATGAGCCGAATCCAGGTCGCCGCGGTTTCCTCGGCGCTGTTGCTCTTTCTGGCAGGCTGTTCGCACCCGCGTGAGCTCAAGTCCGAAGGCCAGCGCCAGAACGCGCCCAATTTCACATTGAAAGATGCTGACGGCAATCCCGTCAATCTGGCGGATTATCGCGGCAAAGTCGTGCTGGTGAATTTTTGGGCCACCTGGTGCGGACCTTGTGAAGTGGAAATACCCTGGTTCGTCGAATTCGAAAAGGAATACAGGGATCAAGGGTTTGCCGTCCTGGGCTTGTCGATGGACGATGACGGCTGGAAGTCCGTGCGGCCTTACATTGCATCGCACAAGATCAACTATCGCGTCATGATTGCCTCGGAAGTGGTCTCGCAGCAGTTCGGAGATATCGAGGCGCTGCCCACTTCTTTTGTGCTCGACCGCCGGGGCCGCATTGCCACCAACCACGTGGGGCTGGTGGACAAACGGGATTACCAGAATGAAATTCTCAAACTCCTTGAAGTTTCAAAAACCGCTGCTGTGCGCGATACTGGCGCTGGCCCTCTCGCCGGCCTTACGGGCGCAGGCGTTCGCGCAGGGCAACGTCCTTAACTACACGCCGCCGCGCAAAGTGGTGGCGAAACCCGGCGCCGCCGTCGATTCCGCGCTGGCGCTGGACTTGCGTTCCGGCTATCACGTCAACAGCAACATGCCTTCCGACGATTATTTGATCCCGCTGCGCCTGACCTGGAACCCGGGCCCCCTCGCAGCCGCCGGCTTCTCTTTTCCAAAACCGGAGATGGGTAAGTACAGCTTTTCCGAAAAGCCGCTGTCCGTCTACACCGGCGAATTTCAAATCGTGACGCATTTCAAGGCGGCCGCGAATGCCGAGCCTGGTCCGAAGACTCTAACCGGCAAGCTGCGTTATCAGGCCTGTAACAGCTCCATGTGCCTGCCGCCTAAAACGCTGGACGTATCGCTGCAAGTCGAGATCGTGAAGTAGCGCTAGCGAAACGCCGCCCGCATCGCCGCGCGATCTAGTTCCTGGCCGCGCAAATAAACCCTGGCGATCTTACGGGTGTTCGCGATATCGCTGAGCGGGTCCCCATCCAGCACCAGGAAGTCGGCGGTCTTGCCGGCGTCGAGAGTGCCGTGATCCTGCAAGCGGAGGAACTCGGCGGAAGTCGCCGTCACTGCCGTCAGCGCCTGCCCTGGCGTCATGCCCGCCTCCACCATCAGTTGCAATTCGCGATGCGTGTTGTAAGCGTGAAAATAATCCGGCACCGCCCCTGAGTCCGCGCCGAAACCGATCACCGCGCCCGCCGCGTTCAGCTTCGCCAGATTCCGCTGCATGATGCGATAGGTCTTCTGCGCCGCCTCTAGCGCCGCCGGCGTGCGCTGCGCATAAGCCGCGCGCACGCGATTTACCAGCGCGGCCGGCGTGGTTTCGCGATACAGCGGATCGTTGAGCCAGGCCGCCGGCTCCGCCTGCGTGCGCGCTTCGGCCAGCCCCAGATTAGGCATCATGAACACATGGTGCTCCTTGACC
>JALYIB010000406.1 GCA_030775965.1 Acidobacteriota bacterium
TTATAGCGAAAAAGCGCGCGAAATCCCTATGCTACGATCGTTCTGTGCCGCGTTTCGATTCTTCCATTGCCGCTTTGATCGATCATACTTCGCTGAAGCCGGAAGCCACCGAATCCGACATTCGCAAGGCGTGCGCCGAGGCGCGCCACTACGGTTTCTGTAGCGTCTGCGTGAACCCTTGCTGGGTTCGTTTGGTTGCCGGGGAATTGCATGGTTGTGCCACCAAAGTCTGCGCCGTGGTGGGTTTCCCGTTAGGCGCCAACACCAGGGCCATCAAAGCCGCCGAAACGGCCGCGGCGATCCGCGACGGAGCTCACGAAATCGATATGGTGCTCAACGTCGGCGAGTTGCGCGGCGGGAACGCGCCTGCCGTGCAAGCTGACATCCGCGCCGTAGTCGAAGCCGCGCACGCCGGCGGCGCTGTCGTCAAGGTGATCCTGGAAACCGCGCTCCTGACCGGCCCACAAAAAATCGCCGCCTGCGAACTGGCGAAAGCGGCCGGCGCCGATTTCGTCAAAACTTCCACTGGCTTCGGCCCCGGCGGAGCCACCGTGGAAGACGTAGCGCTCATGCGGCGAACGGTTGGTCCGCGAATGGGCGTGAAAGCCTCGGGCGGCGTCCGCACTCTCGAAGACTTGAAGAAAATGGTGGCCGCCGGCGCCAGTCGCGTGGGCGCAAGCGCCAGTGTGAAGATCGTCGAGGCCACAGCGGCTTAGTCCGCGATCCTCATGGCCACCCCCCGTAAAGCCGTTGAAGCGTTTCGCGAGCGCGCCGAGCTGCTCGACTTCCTGCTCGAAGTGTCGCGCATCACCGCAGACACCCTGGACCTGGACAAGCTATTGGCCAACGTAGCGGAGATCGTCAAGGTTGTGGTCCCCTACGACCTGTTCGCCATCCTGCTTCACAGCGAAAGAAATCAAGGCCTGCTGATTCGCTACGCGATCGGCCACCGCGAAGAAATCGTGCGCAGCCTGGTAATCCGCCTCGGCGAAGGCATCGTAGGAGCCGCCGCGCAAAGCCGCGAACCGGTGCTGGTCGAGGACGTCCGCAGCGACCCGCGTTACTTAGTCGCGCTCGACGCCGTGCGCAGCGAACTTGCCGTTCCCATGATGGCGCACGGTCAGCTGGTGGGCGTGATTGACCTGCAATCTACCCGGGCGCGCGCCTTCCACGATCAAGACCGCCGCATCATGCGGCTGATCGCCTCGCGCGTGGCGGGATCGATTGAAAACGCCCGTCTTTACCGGCGCGTGAACCAGCAGAACCGTACATTCCGCACGCTGGCGCAACTCTCGCAGGAGTTCAGTTCCATTCTGGATCTGGATGAACTGCTGGGTAAGATCGCCGCGGCGGTGCGCGCGCTCATTAAGTACGATGCCTTCAGTATCTTGCTGGTGGACCCGGACAAGAAACTGCTGCGCCACCGCTTCAGCGTTCGCTACGATCAGCGCGTGGACCTCGATAATATTTCCCTGGGCACTGGCATCACCGGCGCCGCCGCCGAGTCGCGGCAAACCGTGCGCGTGGTGAACACCATGCATGACTCGCGCTACATCGCGTCGCAACCCGACATTCATTCCGAGATGGCCGTGCCCTTGATCGTGCAGGACCGGGTGGTTGGCGTTCTCAACCTGGAGAGCGAACGCATCGGCAACTTCACGGAGGAGCATCAGCGTACGCTCTCGCTCCTGGCGCCGCAGATCGCCAGCTCCGTCGAAAACGCACGCTTGTATGAAGAGCTCGCCGGGCGCGAGCAGCGCATGGATCAGGACCTGAAGGCCGCGCGCAAGTTGCAAAAAGTATTGTTGCCGCGCGAAGCCGATATCCGCGGGCTGGATATCGCGATTCGTTCCCGGGCCGCGCGCGAAATCTCCGGCGACGTCTACGAATTTTTCGAGCAAGGCGACGACTACGCCGTGATCGCCTTTGGAGACGTCAGTGGAAAAGGCGCGGCCGCGGCTCTCTACGGCGCCTTAATCAGCGGATTGCTACGGATTCTCACCCCGCGGCGGCGCAGCCCCGCGATGCTGATGCAGTCGCTCAATGAGGCATTGCTCGAACGCAAAGTCGACGCGGTCTACGCCACGCTCATGGTGCTGCTTTGGGAGCCGCGCACCCACCGTATGACGATTTCGAATGCCGGCGCGGAGCCGCTGCTGATCTCGCGCGGAGGACAGATCATTACCGCCAAGGCCGAAGGCATGCCGATCGGCCTTCTGGAACATCAAACCTACGACGAAGTCAGCTATCAGGCGGAGTCCGGCGACACTTTGCTGCTGTTTTCCGACGGCGTCGAAGATCAGTTGAACGCCGCCGACGAACACTTCGGACGCCCCCGCGTCCAACGCCTGCTGATCCAGCACGACGCCGAGACGCCGCAGGCCATCGTCGACCAGATTTTTGCCGACCTCGATGAATTTCGCGATAGCGTCGTGCTGACCGACGACCAGACCGTGGTCACCATGAAGGTGATCGGATGAACGCCTTCACCTACGGCGAACACGCCCTCTACTGCGAAGGCGTCGCCTTGGCGGAGATCGCGGCGCGGGTAGGCACGCCGTGCTATGTCTATTCCGCGGCAACCATTCTGCATAACTTCCGCGCATACGATGAGACTTTCGGTGAGCAGCCGCACACCGTATGCTATGCCGTGAAGGCCAACGGCAACCTGGCGGTGCTGAGCTTGCTCGCGCAAGCTGGTGCGGGGTTCGACATCGTCTCCGGCGGCGAATTGTTTCGCGTGCTCAAGGCCGGCGGCGATCCCGCCAAAGTGGTTTTCTCCGGCGTCGGCAAGACTGCGCCCGAAATTGACGACGCCTTGCAGGCCGGCATCTTCAACTTCAACTGCGAGTCGGAACCGGAATTAGCGCTCATCGACGCGCTGGCGCACCGGCGCGGCGTCAAGGCGCGAGTGGCTTTGCGAGTGAATCCCGACGTCGAGACCGACACCCATCACTACATTTCCACGGGCAAGCTGGCCCACAAATTCGGCGTCGACATCGCCCAAGCCGAAGATATTTACCAGCGCGCTCGCAAACACCAAAACCTGCTGCTCGAAGGCGTGAGCTGCCACATCGGATCGCTGCTCCTGGACACGAAGCCCTTGATGGAGGCCGTCGATCGTGTTCTGGCCCTCATCGACTGCCTGCGCGCCAAGGGTTTCAACATCCGTCACGCGGATCTCGGCGGCGGACTGGGCGTGGCCTACAAGCCGGAAGAGGTGACGCCGTCGATTGCAGAGTTCGTCACATGCCTGAAGCAGCGCGTGGCGGGGCGCGACCTGCACGTCATGCTGGAGCCGGGACGATCGATCGTCGCTGCCGCGGGCGTTCTGCTAACCAAAACCTTATACCGCAAGCAGACCGGCGAGAAAGAATTCGTGATCGTGGACGCTGCGATGAACGATCTGATTCGGCCCGCGCTCTACAGTTCGCATCATGAAATTCTGCCGCTGCGTCAGAACAACAATCGCCGAATCCGAGCCGACTTGGTAGGCCCGGTATGTGAAACCGGCGACTTCCTCGCGCGCGACCGCGAAATGCCGGAAGTCATGCCCGGCGATGTCCTGGCGATTTCGACCGCGGGCGCCTACGGGTTCGTCCAGTCCTCCACCTACAACGCGCGCCGCCGCCCCGCCGAAGTACTGGTAGAAGGCGACCGCTGGCGCGTGGTGCGCGAACGCGAATCCTACGACGATCTCATTCGCGGCGAAACGCTTTAGCGGCCCACCGCCATCAACTCGACGGCCGCCGTGGCGTCGGTCGAGGGCAGCCCTTCAATCTGCAACGCAGTATGCGCAAGCGGCGAGGCGCGATCGAAGAATCCCCCTTGGACGTTTTCGAGTTTAGCCGCGCCGGGTTGAGTGAGGGCGTAGGTGCCGGTCCAGAAGACATCCTTAAACGTAGCTCCTAGCGGCAGCAGGGTCTTTTCCAGTCGCTGGTAAGCGAGTCGGAAGTCGGAGTCTTGATCGCGAAACACCAGTTGGGTGGCCGTCAGCACTATTTTCGCCGAGTGAATGAGCGCCACGCCGCTTGCGGGCGCGTCCGCGAGCGGATTGCCGCTCGCGCGCGCAATCGCTTCGCAAAGCGTCTGCCGCTCCAACCCCAACCGCTGCATCTGTAAGAAATTTGCAGCGGCAGCGGGGAAAGCGGTGGCGACGGCGGAGCGCGCCGCCTGCACGTCATCGAGCGAGCTAAGGAAGCAAGTAACGCGCAACACGTCTGCCGCTTTTGCCCCCACGTTCTTTAAAGAGTTCTCCAGTTTCGCAACCGAACCGGCGGCGTTCGTGCTTGCCGCAGCAGAAAGAAACACCAGACCGTCGGGATTCACCACTTTTTTTTCCGATGAAATCGTTTCGATCACCACCTGTGCTCCCGGCAGCGGCAGTCCGCCCACCTGAATGGTGCTCACCGCCGGCAGCGTCTGCTTTCTTTCCGTGAACTCTTCCGCCACAATGTCTTTGATACGCCGCAAATCGCCCGACCCAGCGACGAAAGCCCGTATTTTAATGATCGAGACGCCGTGATTCAAGCGTGCCACCGCCTTTAGAGCGTCGCGCACCTGCTGCGACAACAAGCCCTTATCGGAAAGCGGCGACACTTGAAACGAGAGACGTTCCGTGTCGGCCACAACCGCCTCAGGAGTGTCGGGAAGCACTTCCAGAACCTGTGGACGCGGTTCCTCATCGGCCTTCTTTTTCTGCTTCTGCGCAAGCAAACCTCCGGCTAACAGCAGACCCAACAGCAGAATCGAGACGCGGCGCATGACCACTGACAATATGACAGATTTTAGCATCGGTAGCCGCGCCCCGCAGGGCCATTGAAATCACAACCCATAGCCGCCATACTGGTAAAAGACATGTACCTTTCTGAAGAATTCCGCTTAAAGGTTGGCCTGGCTGAAATGTTGAAGGGCGGCGTCATCATGGACGTCACCAACGTCGAACAAGCCTTGATTGCCGAAAAAGCCGGCGCCTGCGCGGTGATGGCGCTCGAACGCGTACCCTCCGATATCCGTAAAGAAGGCGGAGTGGCGCGCATGGCGTCCATCCGCGTCATCCGCGAGATCATGGACACCGTGTCGATCCCGGTGATGGCGAAGGCGCGCATCGGCCACTTCGCCGAAGCCCGCGTCCTCGAAGCGCTGGGCGTGGATTACATCGACGAGAGCGAGGTGCTCACGCCCGCCGACGAAGAGCACCACATCGACAAGCGCGATTACAAAGTTCCGTTCGTCTGCGGCGCGCGCAATCTGGGCGAGGCATTGCGTCGTATCGCGGAAGGCGCGGCTATGATCCGCACCAAGGGTGAAGCGGGTTCCGGCAACATTGTCGAAGCCGTGCGCCACATCCGCACCATCGTCAAGGAAATGAAGCAGCTCACCGTGCTGGGACGCGAAGAGCTGGTTCATGAGTCGAAGAATCTGGGCGCGCCGCTCGAACTCGTGGAATGGGTCGCGGCCAACGGCAGGTTGCCCGTGCCGAATTTCTCGGCAGGCGGGATCGCCACGCCCGCCGACGCCGCGCTGGTTATGCAG
>JALYIB010000407.1 GCA_030775965.1 Acidobacteriota bacterium
GGTATGGACTGCGATGTGGAGTGTCGCGGGGCGTGCTCAGGCGATCATCGATTTTGATTCGGCCGGACTAAAGTACAAAGCCATGACGCGGGGCGGCGTCACGGTCATGTTCTCGCTGCTGCCTACGCACATTCGCGACTACGCCATTGTGCAGGTGGCCGTCTCCAACGGCTCTTCGATTTCCTGGACGGTGAGGCCCGAGGACTGCAGCTTTGAGAAACCGGACGGCCAGACGATTCAGGCCCTTCCTGCCAAGACGGTAGTGAATACATTGATTGAGAAGGGCGGACGCGGCGATGTGATCAAGCTGATCGCGGCTTACGAGGCCAGTTTGTTCAACAACGCGCAGATTCATTCGACGAACGGCTATGAGTCGCGGCGGCAGAATGCATTTGCGGATTTGGGGTCGTCAAAATTGAAGGCGGCGGCGGCGGCTTCGGCGATCGCCCTGGTCACGACTAATCTTATGCCCGGACAATCGACGGACGGAGCGGTGTTTTATCCCAATCAAGGCAAGCCCTTGGGGACCGGGAAACTCATCGTCAATATGGCGGGTGAGACGTACGTGTTTCCGGTCGAAGATGCGGCGGCCGTGAAGCTAGAGCACGACCGCGCGCGCGTCCCCTAAGCGCATTTCGGTGCCGGGTTCGGCGAACGGGGTGCGCACGTAGGCCAGGGCCGCCACTTTTCCCAGTGCCGGGGAGTTGACGGCGCTGGCGATTTCTCCGCAGTCGGCGTCGCCTGATTTGAGCTTGGCGCCGGCTTGCGGAAGTTCATTGGTATCGATGGCAAGGCGGCGCAGGACGCGATGGATTTGCGCGCGGCTGCGCACACGCTCGACGATTTCCTGTCCTAGATAGCAGCCTTTGCTGAAGCTCACGGCGTCGAGTTGCGCGGTTTCCTGAACCAGATAGCGCTCGCTGATTTCTTCGCCGTAGCGCGGGCGGCCATGTTCGATGCGAACCGTGCGCGCTTCTTCGGCGGTGGCCTGGGGGATGTCGAGGGCTGCGATGAGTTCTGCTTTCTTGGTTGGCGGCAGGAAGATGGAATAGCCGCCGGCTCCGGTGAAGCTCACGCGCGCGACGATGCTTCCCATCCAGTCGCGTGTCGCGTAATCGGCTTCGGGCAGCGGGGCGCCCAGGCGCTCGAGAACGGCGGCGGACCGCGGGCCTTCGATGGCGATGGTAGACATCTCGTCTGTTATATCTTCTAGAGTGACATCGTCGGCGATGATATAGCGATCGATGTGATCGTAGAGTTTCTGGCGGGTTTCGGGCTCAGTATCGAGCAGAAAAGAATCTTCGCGGCAGAAAATGTTGACATCGCCCAGGATGCGTCCTTGCGCGTTCAGGAAGAAAGCGTAGCGACCTTGGCCGGGGACAAGCGATTGCACATCCTGCGTGGTCATGGCGTGGAGCAGGCGCGCGCGGTCCTCGCCCGTCACACGGATCTTGCCGCGCGCCGAGAGGTCGAGCCAGCCAGCGCTTTCGCGCAATCCATCCATAGTTCTACTGTATACTGAGCTGAAAAATGATCCATGAAATCCTGCCCGTCGGCATTCTGCAATGCAATTGCTCGATCTTTGGCGATGAGCAAACGCAGGAAGCGATCGTGATCGACCCCGGTGACAATATTGGGGACATCCTGACGATTCTGGAGAAGCATGCGCTGCGCGTGAAGAGCATCGTGATCACGCACGCGCATATCGATCATATTGGGGGAGCCGCGAAGCTGAAGGCCGCCACCGGCGCGCCGGTTCTCATGAACGCGAACGACCAGGAGCTTTACGATCAGCTGGACGTGCAGGCGTCCTGGCTGGGCATGGAACCGCCTACGCGAACCGCCATCGACGAGACGCCGCGGGATGGCGATGTGCTCACGCTGGGTCCCGCGGAATTCCGCGTGCTGCATACGCCGGGGCACACGCAGGGCAGTGTTTCGCTGTGGATTCCCGGCGAGAATAAACTCATCGCGGGCGATACGCTGTTTCGCGATAGTATCGGGCGCACGGATTTGCCGGGCGGGAATCCGCGGCAGATTTTGCGCTCGATTGAGGACAAACTGCTGCAGTTGCCGGAGGAGGCCGTGGTGATCCCGGGGCACGGGGCAATCACTACCATTGGGCGCGAAAAAGAGCGCAATCCTTTTCTACAAAGCCTCTGATTTCTTGCGCTGAATTTCGGTCATGACGGTGGTGATCAGCTCTTTGGCGCCGGTCAGGCACTGGCTGATGATTTGCACGTCCATGGCGGGTTTCCCGGGCTGGCGGGCGCTCTGGCAGTAGACTCCGTGCTGGCCGACGAGCACCAGGGCGTCGGTAAGCAGATCCATCGTCACCGCCAGGCGGCCGCGTTCCAGACCCATGCGGAACTCATATTCTTCCAGAGCTTGTTTGCGGTCTTCGTAGACGGACATGTGTCTTCATGGTACCGTCCAGGCGCCGCGCTGCACCCAACCCGAGTTGGTATTGGGCTCGTTGGCCTGCAGGTAGACGCTCTTTGCCCCGCTGAAAGTGAGGAACACGGTATTGATCGTGAAGGAGACGGAATTGCCGGAGTGCACCATCACGGTGAATCCCACGGCGCACTGAGTATTAAATAGATTTGCGGACGAGCCGATGGGTTTGGTGCTGAGGACGGTGCCGCTGTTGTCATAGAGCCCGATGGTGGCGGTGACGCGGTTGTAAACCAGATAGCAGGCGTTGGCCAGGGAGGTGGGCGCGCCGGAAGTGATCAGCATGGACATGCCGGTGATGTTCAATTGCGAAGTGGAATCGCTTACCGTGAAAGTGAAATTGGGGGATGTGCCGGTTCCCGACGCGGGCGTGACGGAATCGGCGGTGGGTGCGCCGCCGGTGACGGTCCACCCGCCCACGGGGATGAAGCCCGAGTTGACGATGGTTTCCGACGCCAGCAGGTACGTGTTCTTCGCGCCAAACCAATTGGCATTGAAAGTCAGGTCCACCGTCACGACCACGGAGGTGACGCCGATCACCACGGTGGTATTCGCCCCATTCAAGCTGCATTGGCCGTTGGACACGATGGTGGGCGAGCCGGGCGTTACGGAGGCTGCGCCGTTGGCGGGATTGTCGAAGGCCAGCGACACCACGTTTGCGGTGCGGTCGTAGACCATACTGCAAGCGCCCGTGGTGCTGAGCGAAGTGGATAACAGCATGGCCATGCCGGTGATGAAGCCGGAGCCTCCTTGATCGGAGGCTGTGAAGCTGAAGCGCTGCGACGGTCCCGAGCCGCTGGTGGGGACCACCGAATTTGCCACCGGAAGCCCGCCGGCAGCCACCAAGTAGGTGCCGCGCAGCACCCAGCCGGTATTCAGGCCGGCGTCGGACCCGAACATGTAGATGTTCTTGGTCCCACTGAAGGCGGCCGTGAAGGTGATGGAGAGAGTGAGGATCTGGGAGAGTCCGGAAGCGGCCGCGGTTACGGCGCCTATCTGGCACTGGCTGTTTTTCAAGACCACCGGCGAGCCGAGCGCTTTGGGATCGGAGCCGGCGCCACTATCCCAGGTCAAGGCGACGGTTCCGGCGTTGCGGTCGTAGACGATGTCGCAGGCGTTCGCAACGCTGGCGCTGGTTGTGTTGAGTAACATGGCCATGCCGATCAGATTGGTGGCGTTTTGCGAGTCTGAGAACACGAAGGTAAAGGTCTGGCTGCCGCCGCTCGAACCGTTGGGCGATACCGAATCGGCCGAGGGTTGCGGCGCGGGGATCACTATCGTCCAAGCCCCGCTCGACACCCATCCAGTGTTGGCGCCGGCGTCGGCTGCATACAAATAGGTGGTCTTCGCACCAGCGAATCCGGGCAGGAAGGTCAATGAGATGTTGAGGGTCAAGGTGCTGCCGGCAAGGCTCACGGAACTGCCCGCGCCGTTGACGATGCACTGGCTGTTCTGCTGGCTGCCGCCGCCGAAAGTCACGACCTGCGATCCGCTGGCAGGGTTGTCGTTGGCCAGACTGAGCACGCCTCCGGCGGCGGTATAGGTTACAGAGCAGGCGACGGCAGCCGACACGCTGGAACTAACCAGCAACGACACGGTGGTGAGCGCCGCTGCGCCGCCGGAGTCGGTAAATTGCGCCGAGAACACCACCGCGTTGCCACTGCCCGACGCCGGCGTCACCGAAATGGTGGCGGGGATCTGCGGCGGCGGGGCGGTCACGCCAATTCGCGTCAACCAGCCGACGCTGCCTCCGGTGTTCGCCGATTGAATCGCGCCCACCAGCGGCAAGTTTACGGAATTGGTTTGGCCGCCCAGGTACATGTTGCCGCTCGGGTCGACAGCGACGGCATTCGCGATGTCGGACCCGCTCCCCCCAAACCAAGTGGAGAAACCCAAGGCGTTGCCAGTTGCGTTCAATCTCGAAACGAAGGCGTCATACAATCCTCCGAAAGCTGGCTGCACGGGGTTGCTTTGCGGAAAGTCGCCCGAAGAGGTGTAGCCCGCCACATACGCATTGCCGTTGCCGTCGATGCCAATCGCCGAGCCCCAGTCGAGATCGGAACCGCCCAGGTAAGTGCCATAGACCAGCGCGCTGCCAGTGGGATTGAACTTCGCCACGAAAGCGTCCGAGACGCCTCTGAACTGACTTTGCAGGACGCCGGCGGTGACCGGAAAATCTACCGAATTGGTGACGCCGGCCACATATGCGCTGCCGCTGGCGTCAACCGCAATCCCATTGGCCTGTTCGGACCCGATCGCGCCGGTGCCGCCCAGATAAGTGCTGTAGGCGAGAGCGCCTCCGCTGGCGCTCAGTTTAGTGACGAAGGCGTCCTGCGCGCCGTGATTGGTGGCCTGGATCGCGCCAGACACCGGAAAATTAGTAGAAGTAGTGCCGCCTGCCACGTAAGCGGCGCCGCTCGCGTCCACTGCGATTCCGCCGGCATGTTCATTAGCGGCCCCGCCCAGGTAGGTGCTGTAGGAAAGCGCTCCCGCCGCGGTCAGTTTGCTGACGAAGACGTCGGTGCCGCCGCCGGAGACGGCTTGGATTCCTCCCAATACCGGGAAGTTTGTCGATAGCGTGTCCCCGGCGACGTAGGCGCTTCCCGCCGCGTCGACGGCAATCGCGGTGCCGAGGTCGTAATTGGTTCCCCCCAGGTAAGTGCTGTAGAGCAACTGATTGCCAGTCGCGCTCAACTTGAGGACAAAGGCGGTTTTCGATCCGCCCAGTGTGGTTCGCAGCGGCAATAGCAAGGGGAAGTTGGGGGACGCGGTCGCTCCCGTGACGTAGGCTTGCCCACTTGCGTCTACCGCAATTGCGGCCGCGCGGTCATCGCCCGATCCGCCGATGTAGGTGGCGTAGAGGAGGGCTGTGCCGGTAGGGTTCAGCTTCACGATGAAGGCATCGACACTGCCTGCGTTGGCGGCTTGTGCGGCTAAGACGATGGGGAAGTTGAGCGCCTCGGTCCAACCGGCGGCGTAGAGATCGCCGGCGCTGTCGATGGCCACGCCGGTGACCGCTCCCAGGCCCGTGCCACCCATGTAGGTTGCGTACGAGATTACGG
>JALYIB010000408.1 GCA_030775965.1 Acidobacteriota bacterium
GGCGCGGGGCTTCAATCCAGGCGCGGCGCGGGGCTTTAACCAAGGCCAGCAGAGCGGCCGCTCCCATGGTCAGAATGACCGCGGGAATGGTAATGGCAACGGTTTTCGCGGCCGTTAACGAAAAATAACGCGAGTGGTAGAACGAGCCGGTCGCTGAGGCGGCCGGCTTTCGTTTTTTAATATTCATATTGTTGTGCGATGTTGGATCATGCGGAATTCGCTTCGACTCACGCTGGTGTTCCTGTTTGCTGGCGCGGCGCTATCGGCGCAGCCTACGTTCCGGGTGGAGGACAAGGAGCTTCGCAGCCCGCTGACGCTGATCGCGTACGGGGATCAGCGGTTCACCGATCCGGCCGATACCCGGCGCACGAACCCGCGCATCCGGCTGTGGCTGGTGAAGCAGATTGCCAAGGAGCGTCCCGACGCGGTCATTATGAATGGCGATGTGCCGCTGGCGGGCAACGTTCTGAACGATTACGCGGTGTTTCAAAGCGAGACCAAGGCCTGGCGCGATTTGCGCCTGCATGTTTATCCAACGCTTGGGAATCATGAGTTCGTGGGCGAGGCGCGGCAGGATCTAGAGAATTGGTGGAGCACTTTTCCGGAGATGCGCGGCCGGCGGTGGTATTCGGCGCAGCTGGGGTCGCGGATTTACCTGCTGGCACTGGACAGCGATACGTCGTTGCTCCCGGGCAGCGAGCAGGCGCGCTGGATCGAGAAGCAGATCGCGGAGCTGCCGGCGTCCGTGGATTTCGTGATTGTGTCCCTGCATCATCCCCCCGTGGCGGATGTGCAAACGCACATCGAGGTGGATCACAATCCGCGTCCGAACGAGATTGCGCTGCGGGATTACTTGTCGAAGGCCGCGCGGAGTTCGCACGCTAGTTTCCTGGTGAGCGCCGGGCACATCCACAATTACGAGCGCAATGTGGTGGAGGGCGTTACCTATCTAGTGGCGGGCGGTGGCGGCGCGCCGCCTTATTTCGTCGAACGGACGCAGGGAGATCTTTACCAGAGCATCGTGTTCCCGAACTATAGCTATGTAAAGCTCACCTTGGAGAAAGACCGTTTGCATGGAGCTATGTACCGGGTGGCGGCTCCCGAGGCGGAGAAGTTGACTGTCGAGCTAAAAGATAGTTTTGACCTAGTGGCAAAACCCCACTAAATCCTCAACCGCCAAGATTTCCGCACCGCCGCGGACTGGTCCAGCATCGAAGGGATAACAACCTATGGACCGGTCCGATAATATAAGGTGATGCGTACTTTTTCCAAGGCGTGCGCAGCCCCCCGTCCGCGTTACCCCCTGTTGGGAGCCCGATCGGGCGTTGCTGCGATTCTTTGCGTGTTTGCCGTGGGCTGCCAGAGGGGCAGCGGTACGGCGAGCGCCGCGGGGCCGCCGCCCGCGCCACTGGTGTCGGTTGTCACACTGAAGCCGGAAGACGTGGCGATTTACAGCGAATACACGGCTGAGACGTATGCGCGCGATATGGTGGAAGTGCGCGGGCGGGTGGACGGGTACATCGAGCAGAGGTTGTTTCAGACGGGCGCGGATGTCCAGGCGGGCCAGGTTTTATACACGTTAGACCGGCGTCCTTACCAGGCGGAGGTAGCCAAGGCGCAGGGGGATGTGGAGCAGAACCAGGCGAGCCATCAGTTTGCTCAGCATCAAGTGGCGCTGCTGCAGGCGGAAGCGGATCTCAAGCAGGCGCAGGCGAATTTGCTGAAGGCGCAGCAGGATGTGAATCGTCTGCAACCGCTGGTGAAGGAAGAAGCGGCGTCGCAACAGGATCTGGACAACGCCATGGCGGCATTGCAAGCAAATGAAGCCAATGTCAATTCGCGGAAGGCGAACGTAGAGCAGATGCGGCTTTCAACGCAGGCGCAGATCGACACGACTTCGGCTCAAGTGAATTCGACGAAGGCGCAACTGGCGGCGGCGCAACTGAATTTAGAGTATGCGACGATTCGGGCTCCGATCAGTGGGCGGATCGGCGATAGTTTGATTCAAGTGGGCGGTCTGGTGACCAAGACTTCGGCGATGCCGTTGACGACGATCGTGCCGCTGGACCCGATCTGGCTGCGGTTCAAGGTAAGCGAAGCGGAATATCTGGGGATGCAGAAGACGGCGAATGAAGCTCGCGTGCTGCAGAGGCCGATTGAGCTGGTGCTGGCGGATGGGAACGTGCATCCTTATCCGGGGCGGTTTCAGAACACGGTGAATCAAGTGGACCCGAAGACGGGGACGCTGGAATTGCAGGCTACCTTTCCGAATCCGCGGCACACTATTTTGCCGGGGCAGTTTGGGCGAGTGCGGCTGAAGACGAATGAGCGCAAGGGAGTGTTGCTGGTGCCGCAGAGGGCGCTGCTGGATCTGCAGGGGGCGCAGTCGGTGTATGCGGTGGATTCCAGCAACAAAGTTCTGGTGCATAACGTGGTGGTTGGGGAACACATCGGCGAGCGGACGATTGTTTTGCAGGGGCTAAAACCGGGGGATCGCGTGATTGTCGAGGGCGTGCAGAAGGTGCGGCCCGGGGTCACGGTCAGTGCGGAGGCTTACCGGCCGGCGGCGAAAAAGTAATGGCGAAGTTTTTCATCGACCGCCCGGTGTTTGCAATCGTGATTGCGATTGTGATTGTGCTGCTGGGCGCTGTCAGCATTCCGAACCTGCCGGTGGCTTCCTATCCGCAGGTGGTTCCACCAGTGGTGCAGATCGTGGCCAACTACCGCGGCGGGAATGCGCTGGATCTGGAAAAGACGGTCGCGCAGCCGATCGAGCAGCAGCTGATCGGCCTGGATGGGATGTTGTACTTCCTGTCGCGGAGTTCGAACAACGGGACGCTGACCATCGATGTGACATACGAATTAGGTACAGATCCGGATTTGGCTACCGTGAAGACGCAGAACAAGGTGAGTCTGGCGCTGCCGCAACTGCCGCCGGAAGTGCAGCGGGTCGGGGTTACGGTGAAGAAAGTTTCGACGGCGCTGATCGCGGCGATTGCGCTGACGTCGCCGGATGGGCGCTACGATTCGCTGTTCCTGAATAATTACGCGGCGATCAATCTGGTGGATAAAATCGGCAGCATCCCGGGCGTGGGCGACACGCGCCTGGCGTCGCAGCAGACTTACGGGATGCGCGTGTGGGTGAATCCGGACAAGATGGCCAAGCTGAAGTTGACGGCCACCGACGTCACGAACGCGATTCAGGAGCAGAACCGGCAGAATCCGGCGGGGTCGATTGGGCAACCGCCGGTAAACACGGGCGCGGATTTTCAGTATCCGGTGAACGCGGCGGGGCGGCTGCTCGATCCGCGGCAGTTTGCCGATATCGTGGTGCGCGCGGAGCCGGATGGGTCCTTGCTGCGGCTGCGCGACATCGGACGCGTTGATTTGGGCGCGGAGGACTACACCACCTATAGCGCGGAGGACGGCGAGCCGGCGGCGGTGCTGATTGTGACCTTGAGTCCGGGGGCGAACGCCGTGGATGCGGAAAATCGCGTGAAGGCGTTCCTGGAAGAATCGAGGAAAACTTTCCCGGCGGGGATTCAATACAAGATCGCCTACGATGCGACGCAGTTCGTGCGCGCGTCGATCAAGGACGTTGCGCTGACGCTGTTTGAGGCGGTGGGGCTGGTGATCCTGGTGGTCTTTGTGTTCTTGCAGGACTGGCGCGCGACCTTGATTCCGCTGGTGACTGTGCCGGTTTCGATTTGGGGGGCGATGGCGCTGTTCCCTGCTCTGGGATTCACCATCAACATGACCAGCATGTTCGGGCTGGTGCTGGCGATTGGCATTGTGGTGGACGATGCCATCGTGGTGGTGGAAGCGGCGCAGCTCAATATCGATCGCGGGATGATGGCGCGCGAGGCTACCATCCACGCGATGGCGGAGGTGTCCGGGCCGGTGGTGGCAATTGCCTGCATTTTGGGCGCGGTGTTTATTCCGGTGGCGTTTCTGGGCGGCATCGCTGGATTGATCTACCGGCAGTTTGCGCTGACCATCGCGGCTTCGGTGCTGATTTCGGCGTTCAGCGCGTTGTCGCTGAGCCCGGCGCTGTGCGCGATGATGTTGCGGCCGAAGAAGGAATCGAGTTTGCAATCGTGGTTGTTCGCGGGGTTCAACCGGGGATTCACATGGACCACGCATCGTTACCTGGGGGGCGTGGGCCGGCTGCTGCGCAAACCTTTATTGACAATGGCGGTGTTGGGCGCGTTCTTCGTGTGCGCAGGCGCGTTGTTCCGGCAACTACCGTCGGGATTTTTGCCGGACGAGGATCAGGGCGTGGTGTTGTGCTCGATTCGTTTGCCGGACGGCGCATCGGTGGAGCGGACCAGACGAGTGACGGAGCAAATAGACACGATTTTACGTTCCATTCCGGGCGTAACCGACGCCACGGTGCTGGGCGGGACGGATATTGCCACGGGGACGGTCAATTCCAACGTCGCCACGATTTTTGCGACGCTGGCGCCGTGGGAAAAGCGCAAGAAAAAATCGGAGCAACTGGCGGGGATCATCGCGCAGGCCCGGGAAAAGTTTCGCGGAGTGAAGGACGGGGTGGTATTTGCGTTCGGCATGCCGCCGATTCAGGGATTGAGCAACGCGGGCGGGTTTGAATTCATGCTGGAGGACCGCACGGGCGGGGACACGCAGCAACTGGCCGACGCGGCGCAAGTGGTGCTGGACGCCGCCGGGCAGCGGACCGAGCTGGCCAACATAAACAGCACCTTCCGCAATAATGTCCCGCAATATAAAGTGGATCTGGATACGGAGAAGGCGCAGACGCTGGGGATTCCGGTCACCGATGTGTATAACGCCTTGCAGACCTTTTTGGGTGGTTTATACGTAAACGATTTCAATCGTTTCAGCCGGACTTGGCGGGTGACGCTGGAGGCGGAGCAGGAATACCGCGATAACCCGGACGACATCAGCCGCTTCTACGTGCGTACGGCGAATGGCGATATGGTTCCGTTGAGCACGCTGGTGAAGGTCCAGCGCATGACGGGGCCGGAGGTTATTTACCGCTACAACCGCTTCCGCACGGCGAAGATCGTGGGGCAGAATGCGATTGGGTATAGCTCGGGGCAATCGGCTACGGCGATGGACCAGATCGGGGAGCGCAATCTGCCTAGCGGATTTGCTTACGAATGGACGGGGACGGTTTTCCAGCAGAAGCTTTCCGAGGGGAAAGAGGTCTATCTGTTCGGCTTTGCCGGAGTGATGGTGTTTCTGTTCCTGGCGGCGCTCTATGAGAGCTGGTCGATTCCATTCGCGGTGGTGCTGGCGGTGCCGCTGGGGTTGCTGGGAGCGCTACTGGCGGTCTACTTGCGGGATTACGACTACGACATCTATACGCAGATCGGTATCGTGACGTTGATTGGACTGGCGGCGAAGAACGCAATTTTAATTGTGGAATATGCGCGGCTGCGGCGCGCCGAGGGGATGACGATTGAGGACGCGGCGATCGAGGCGGCGCATCTGCGGCTGCGGCCGATTCTGATGACTTCTTTCGCGTTCATCCTGGGCGTGACGCCGCTGCTGGTGGCCGCGGGCGCGGGCGCGGCTTCGCGGAGGGCGCTGGGGACCACGGTCTTCGGCGGGATGCTGGCGGCTACGCTGCTGGCTATTTTCTTTGTGCCGGTGTTGTTCGTGGTGGTGGAGCGCATCGCGCACCGCCGATCGAGCAAGCCGCGGATCGAGGAACCGACTCCGCTCACGACGGGAGGCGGGGATTGAAACGGGCGCTTGCTGGGCTGCCTGGGCTGCTGCTGGCGCTGCTGCTGGCGGGGTGCGCGGTGGGGCCGAATTATTCGCGGCCGGCGGTCGCGGCGCCGCCGCAATTCCGCGGGGCGTCAGAGAGCGCCGAAGCGAAGTCGCTGGCCGATACCAAATGGTTCGACCTGTTTCACGATGACACGCTGAAGCAATTGGTGGACACGGCGCTGAAGCAGAATTTCGATTTGCAGATTGCCGCGGAGCGGGTGCTGGAAGCGCGCGCCCAATTGGGAGTGATCCAAGCGGCGCGGCTGCCGAATATCGATGCCACGGGCGGGTTCGATCTGAACCGCGGGTCGCGGATTGGGGCGAACCGGTTCGTTCCGGCGGGCGTGAGTTTAGATTCAAGTTACACGCAGGCGGGATTTTCGTTGGGGTGGGAACTGGAGATTGCTCAGCAAAATCGCAAAGTGGGGGAGGACAATCTCCGGCTGACTACCTTGCGGAAGAATCGCGGGGCGGCGACGGGGTTGGACGTTCATCAGGCGGAACAGTTGCTGTATACGGCTACCGCGGAAATCGCGGCGCTGGAGCGCGAAATCGCGCAAACGGAGAATGCGCTGAGCTTGCTGCTGGGGCAGAATCCGGGGGACATGCCACGGGGCAAGACGCTGGAGGAATTGACGGCTCCGCCGGAGGTTCCCGCGGGGCTGCCTTCGGGATTGCTGGAGCGGCGTCCCGACATCCGCCAGGCGGAGCAGGAATTGATGGCGGCGAACGCGCAAATCGGCGTTGCGAAGGCCCAGTATTTTCCGCAGATCACTTTGACGGGGTTTATGGGCGGGCAAAGCCGAGCGCTGGAGAATTTATTTACGGGGCCGGGGCGGCTGTGGAACGCGGCGACGCCGGCTTTCGATTTGCCGGTATTCAATGCGGGGCGGGTGCGCGCGAACGTGCGGCTGACCGAAGCGCAGCAGCGCGAGGCGCTGGCTACTTACCGCAAGACCATCGAGACGGCGTTCCGGGAGGTGTCCGATTCGCTGGTGGGATACCGCAAGATCGGCGAGCAGCGGGCGCAGGAGGAGTTACTGCTCAAGGCGCTGCGGGAGACTTCGCGTCTGTCGACGTTGCGCTATCAGGGCGGACTCGACAGTTATCTGCAGGTGCTCGACGCGGAGCGCAACCGGTTCCAAGGGGAGTTGGCGCTGGCGCAATTGCGGGAGCAGGAAGTGCTTTCCGTGGTGCAGCTCTATCGGGCGCTGGGCGGCGGCTGGCAGTGAGGGCCGAGCAAGCTTAGGCGGGGGCTGCGCGGGCGATGACTAACAGGGAAGAACAGGGCAGCGCGCCATATATGCTGGCAGCAATATATTATAGCTTTATATTCAAATGTTTCCCACGCCAAATGGCGTGGTTTACGGGTACTAATCGGCAGTGAGTACCGGAGTTGTCATCATGCGACCATTGAAACGCAGGAAGCGCCCACGAGGCGCATTCTGCAATCCAGAACAAATTATCTATACGGAGTAAGAACAATGAATTTAAAGCAATTGATACTCGGCCTAGGAATTGTGGCGTTGGGAGTGGCAAGCGCTGCCTCGAGCTATGAAGTCACCATCTCACAGCCGACGTGGGCGGGGTCCTCGCAGCTGAAGCCGGGCGTCTACAAGCTGGCGGTGCGGGGCAGCAACGCGGTATTTACGTCCGGCAAGACGGTGGTCGAAGCGCCGGTGAGCGTGGAGAAGGGCGACCGCAAGGTTTCGTCGACGGAAGTGCAATCGACAGACTCGAAGATCAAGGAAATTCGCCTGGGGGGCACGGCTACCAAGCTCATTTTCAATTCGGCGACGACTGGCGACACCAGCGCGGCGCACTAAGTGACAGGCGTGAGAGCGGGGCTTATTGCGCCCCGCTGCGCGCTGGAAGTCCGAACAAAGCAACCGGTGGGGCTATTCAGCAATTTCCAGCTTTTCGAGACTGGTCACAATCGAGCACTGGCCCTTGGGGTCATCTAACTTTTCCCATCGCCGGCGGACGTTGGGTCTAGCCGTGGGGATTACGATGACGGTGTGCCGCCTCGTTACGCCGGGTTGATGGGCAAGGGGCGCGGTGTGCTCGCGGACTGGGGAGTACGTGCCTCATGGCGTCATTCTATCCTGAGGTTGTGTTCGATGCAGACGAGTTGTTGGCGCGGGTGCGTTCCACAGCGGAATTGCTGGAGGGGATGGCGGAGGACCGCGCGCCCTTGGAACAACTGCCGGCGGAGGAACGCGAGCGGCTGGCGCGGGCGGTGGCGGCGTTTTATCATCCCGATCCGATAGCGCGGCGGCGGCGGTTGAAAGCGGCGGAGCGCGAGCGGGCAGCGCAGCGGGCGGAACGGGTGGGGGCGGCGCTAGAGGAGACGGGAATCCGGACGCTGCGGCGGAAGCCGGTGTTCACGACTCCGAACGTTTTTCCACCGCTGGACTTCGACGAACGCAAGATTGAGGCTGAGGATTCGCGGCATTGTTACGTTTGCAAAGAGCACTACTCGGCGATTCATCATTTTTACGATCAAATGTGTCCGGAGTGTGCGGAGTTTAACCTCTTTAAGCGAACGGAACTGGCGGATTTGAAGGGCCGAGTGGCGCTGCTGACGGGCGGGCGCGTCAAGATCGGCTATCAGGCGGGGCTTAAGTTGCTGCGAGCGGGGGCACGGGTGATCGTGACGACTCGTTTCCCGAACGATTCGGCGCGGCGGTATGCCAAGGAAGCGGATTTCGGAGAGTGGCAGGACCGGCTGCAAATTTATGGGTTGGACATGCGGCATACGCCTAGCGTCGAGGCGCTGTGCGGGCACCTGATCGAGACCCTGCCGCGGCTGGATTTCATCATCAACAATGCTTGTCAGACGGTGCGGCGGCCGCCGGATTTTTACGCGCACATGATGCAGGGGGAGCGGGCGGCGCTGGAGAATATGCCGGGGAACGTGCGCCGGCTAGTGGGCGGGCGCGATGAAGGGGGCGCGGCGCTGGCGGTTGCGGCGGGAGTGGCGCGTTCGGCTGAGCTTTCGCAGGTGGCTTTGCAGGCGGAGGATTTACTGGGGCAGAAAC
>JALYIB010000409.1 GCA_030775965.1 Acidobacteriota bacterium
AACTATTTCGGCGTGCAGAATCGCGACGCGCGGCGCACGGAATGGCTGGAGACGTGGTCGCCCGTGCCGCTGCGCTGGCTGGGCACGCACCTTTTGAAGATGGGCACGTCGCTCAGCGGATCGAGCGACGAGGGGCAATTCACCTATCGTCCGGTGAACATCGTGAACGCCGCGGGGTTGCTGCTCGAGCGCATCGATTTTTCCAACCGCAATCCATTCAGCCGCGTCGATCAGGAAGTCACCGGCTTCGTGCAGGACCATTGGTCCATCGGCCCGCGGATCTCTTTCGATTTCGGGGGACGAGTGGAACATCAGCGGCTGCCCGACAGCCTGCGTATCGCGCCGCGCGCGGGCGTTTCCATTGCTCCGCTGCGCAGCGGACGAACGGTGTTTCGCGCCGGCTTCGGCCAGTTTTACGATCACGTTCCGCTCGACGTGTACACGTTCTCGCGATATCCCACGCGAACCGTGACGTTTTTCGCGCCCGACGGCTCGGTGGTGGGATCGCCCATTGCATACACGAATGTGATTGGAAGCGTGACGGGGCCGCGCTCGTTTTTCGTGAACGGGGAGCAGGTGGCCGGGGGCTTCTCGCCGCGCGGCGCCACGTGGACGGCGCAGGTGGAGCACACTTTCTCGCAATGGTTCCGTTTGCGCGGGGCCTACTCGGACAACCGCTCGGTGGGGCTGGTGGTGTTTGAGCCGCAGGTATTGGGGACCCGCAACGAAATTGTATTGACCGGCAACGGCGCGTCGCGTTACCGGCAGTACGAGATCACGGCGAAATTCCACTGGACGGACGGGCAGCAGATGAATTTCTCCTACACGCGCAGCCGCGCGGAGGGCAGTCTCAACAGTTTCGATGGGTATCTCGGCAATTTTCCGAATCCCTTGGTGCGGCGGGACGTGTATACGAATCTGCCGGGGGATGTTCCGAACCGCTTTCTGTGGTGGGGCAGCGTGAATGTGAAGCGGCCGCAATTGCAAGTGCTGCCGCTGGTGGAATTCCGCAGCGGCTTTCCGTATAGCAGCGTGAACGCGCTGCAGGAGTATGTGGGCATTCCTAACTCACAACGCTATCCTAATTATTTTTCGCTGGACGTGCGGATAGCGAAGGACTTCAAAGTCAATCCGAAATATACGGTGCGGCTGTCGCTGACGGGGCTGAATCTCAGCAACCACTTTAATGCGCTGGCGGTGTTTGCGAACACCGATGGTCCGCAGTACGGGACGTTCTTTGGAACTTACCACCGGCGCTATCGCGGGGATTTCGATATCATTTTTTAACGTTGTATGGAGGGCCCGAGTAGGCCGCCGTTGCCGGCGCAGCGCGATCCATCGCTCGACGACGCGGGCTTGCGTGCTGAGCGATATCGTCCGGCGCGGTGCGGGCGGCACGCCTTTCTTCGTGGATTGTCTCTTCGCGGATGTTTCTTCGCGGATGAAATCTGCCCCGTCCCGGTTGTGATAAGATCCACAGTTTGCGATTCGGTTACAAGGGAGCGTAAATCCTGTGAAAGTTTACGAGACCAGCGATATCCGGAATGTGGCCTTGGTCGGCCACGGGCATTCGGGGAAGACCTCTTTAGTAGCGGGCTTGTTGTATTCGATGGGCGGCACCGCCCGCTTGACGCGCGTGGATGAAGGCGCCACGCCCACCGATTTCGACGACGAAGAAATCGCGCGCAAGATCACGATTTCAACCGCGCTCGCGGCGGGCGAGTGGAACCGTAAAAAAATCAACCTGCTGGACACGCCCGGCTTCAACATTTTCATCAACGACACCAAGGCGTCGCTGGCGGCGGCCGATTCGGCGCTGGTGCTGGTGGACGGCGTGGCCGGCGTCGAGGTGCAGACGGAGAAGGTCTGGTCCTTTTGCCAGGACTTCGAGCTTCCGCGGGCGATGGTCATTAACAAACTGGACCGCGAGCGCTCCAGCTTTGAGCGCGCGCTGGGGAGCGTGCAGTCGTTCTTCGGACGCGCGGCGATTCCGGTGCACTTGCCGATCGGGTCGGAGAAAGACTTCAAGGGCGTGGTGGATCTGGTGGTGATGAAGGCTTACACCTACACGCGCGACGGCGACGGCAAGGGCAAAGAGAGCGATATTCCGGCGGAAATGGCCGAGGAGGCGAAGGCCGCGCACGAGGCTTTGGTCGAGATGGTCGCCGAGGGCAACGACGCTTATCTGGAGGAATTTTTCGACACGGGCACGCTGCCGGTGGAGCATATTCACGATGGCTTGCGCGAGGCGGTGCGCCAGCGCCGCATGTTTCCCGTGCTGTGCGCTTCGGGTTTGCATAACATTGGCAGCGATCTGGTTCTGAATTTTTGCTTCGAGTATTTCCCCAATCCGGCGGAGCGGGGTCCGTGGAAAGGCACGCTGCTGGGCGCGGAGAAAGAGCGCGCGGTGAAGGATTCCGAGCCGCTGTCGGCATTCGTGTTCAAAACCATCGCCGATCCGTTTGCGGGGCGCGTTTCGTATTTCAAAGTGGTGTCGGGCATTTTGCGGAACGACGCCAATTTGGTGAACGCGCGCAACGGCGGGGCGGAGCGCCTGTCGCACATCGGCACGCTGCTGGGCAAGGCGATCAACCCGATCGCGGATCTGCACGCGGGCGACATTGGCGGCGTGGCGAAACTGAAGGACACGCTCACGGGCGACACGCTGGCGGACAAGGCGTCGCTGATTGCGTATCCGCCGGTGGAGTTGCCGGAGCCGTCGATCGCTTATGCGATTTCGGCGAAGACGCGCAACGACGAAGACCGCATGGGGAATGCGATTCACAAAATTCTAGAAGAAGATCAATCGCTGCGCTTTTATCGCGATTCGCAGACCAAGGAATTTTTGCTGGCGGGCAGCGGACAGCAGCACGTGGAAATCATTGTCAGCCGGTTGAAGAAGCGCTACAGCGTGGATGTGGATCTGCATGCTCCCAAGATTCCTTACCGCGAAACGGTGCGCGGGCGGGCCGATGTGCAAGGGCGGCACAAGAAGCAGACCGGCGGGCACGGGCAGTTTGGCGATTGCTGGATTCGTATCGAGCCGCTGCCGCGGGGCGGGAAGTTTGAATTCGCCAACGAAGTATTCGGCGGAGCGATCCCGCGCAACTTTATTCCGGCGATCGAGAAGGGCATTGTCGAGACGGCGGAGAAAGGTTATCTGGCCGGATATCCGGTGGTGGATTTTAAAGTGGTGGTTTACGACGGGTCGTATCACGATGTCGATTCCTCGGAAATGTCATTCAAACTCGCGGCCCGCAAGGCTTTCAAGGCAGCCATGGAGCAGGCGAAACCGGCATTGCTCGAACCGGTGATGAACGTGGAGGTGCAGGCGCCGGTGGAATTCGCTGGGGACCTGATGGGCGATATGAATGGGCGCCGCGGGCGTATTTCCGGAATGGATACCAAGGGCGGAACGCAGGTCATCAAGGCGCATGTGCCGATGTCGGAGATGCTCAACTATCAGAACGATCTGATTTCGATGACGCAGGGGCGCGCGACGTTCCACATGGAGTTCGATCATTACGATTTCGTTCCGGGGCCGCAGGCGGACAAGATCGTGGCCGCGGCCAAGGCCGCGAAGACGGGCGAAGAGGAAGAAGAAGAGTAACGCGAGTCAGGCTTGCAACGCTAATTTAGCCGTGGCCGGCCAGCCTATCGAAGGCCGCGCCGGTCAAACGGAAAGTGCGCCAGTCCTCTAACGCGACCGCGCCCAGGCGGCGATAGAAATCGATGGACGGTTGGTTCCAGGTCAAGACGGCCCACTCCATGCGCCCGCAGTCCTCATCCTTCCCCACGCGAGCCAAGCGCTCGAGCAGAGCCTTGCCAATTCCCTGCCCGCGATATTCGGGTTCGACAAAAAGGTCTTCGAGATAGATACCGCGCTTGCCCAAGAACGTGGAGAAATTATAGAAATACAGCGCGAATCCAACGGGCGCATCCCCGGCGAAGGCCAGCAGGGCTTCCGCGTGGCGCTGCGGGCCAAACAGCGCTTTGCGAAAATCATCCTCGGTGGAAACCATCGCGTGCGCCAGCTTTTCATACTCCGCCAGACGCCGCACCAGGCGCACAATCGCTGGGATATCCCGCTCCGCGGCGCGTTCGATTCTGATTGCCATCTCTAGATTGTTCCATCTCCATTCCCCTGCTGCGCGGACCTCTTGTACAGTGGTACTTTGGCTTTTCGGAGGTACGATGCATCCCAGAACTCCACACGCTCTTCTTTTGATCGTCCTGTTGCTTTCGCATTTCACGGGATTGCCCGCCTGGGCGCAAACTCCGGCGAGTTTGCAGCTCATCATCGTCGAAGGCGAGGGCGCGATTAACAACGTGAAGCAACGCGTGAACCGCGAGCCCATTGTGCAAGTGGAAGACGAGAATCACAAACCGGTGGCGGGAGCCGCCGTCATCTTCTTCCTGCCGAACGACGGGCCGGGCGGCACGTTCGCCAGCGGCAGCAGCACCCTGACCACCACGACCAACGCGCAAGGCCAGGCGGTGGCGCGCGGCATCCGCTTCAACAATCAGGCGGGGTCGATGCAGATCCGGGTGACTGCGTCTTTCGCGGGTCAAACGGCCAGCGCCATCATCCATCAGACGAATGTGCTGGGGGTAGCGGCCAGTGGCGCGGGGGTTGGCGGCATGAGCCTGGGTGTAAAGCTATTGATCATCGGCGCGGTGGTGGGCGCGGGCGTCGCGGCGGGCGTACTGATTGCGAACCGCGGCGGCGGCTCGAATGCGGCTGCACCTTCAACCATCACGATCACTCCTGGAACCGTGACTGTCGGAGGTCCACAATAATGCGGCGAACGAACTTGCTAGGCGTGGCGATCTTCGGTGTGCTGGCGGTGGGCGCACGGGCGCAAGTGCGCGGGCCCGTCATGGGCTATCTTCCCGACAACGGAGCGCTACGCACGCTGTACGGGATTCCCGCTTCTGGGTGGGTGGGCGGCGCGGTGACGCCGGACCGGGCGCTCTCGCTCATCGAGGTGTCTCCGGATCAGAGCCGCGCGCTGGCGATCGCCGCCGACACCGGCGCGCTGCTGTTGCTGACGCCGGCAAGCGGGGTCACGGCGCACGTGAACGGCGCGGCTTCGGGCGCGGATCGCATTGTGTTCAGCCCCAGCGGAACGGCTGCGGCGCTGTGGTTTGCGGCCAGCGATCGCATTCAAGTGGTGAGCGGATGGGCGGCGGCCGCTTCGGTTCGCGACATCGACGCTTCGTTTCTAGGCGGCGATCCCGCGAGCTTGGCAGTGAGCGACGATGGCCAATGGGTGGCGGGGGCGTGGTCGAACAGCGTGTATGCGTTCGGTCCCGCGGGAGGCGCGTCGGTGTTGCCGGTAGCGGGTCCGGCGGAGGCTCTGTGCTTCTTCCACGGGCGCGCGGATGTCGCGGTGATTACAGCCTCTCAAGTTGTAATCGTTTCCGACATTGGCGGCGCGGTAGTGCCGAACGTCATTTACACCAAGCCCGATGATTCGGCAGCGGTCGAAGTGGCGGTGGGATTCGCGGTGTCGTTCGATAACCGCTATCTGTCGATCGCCGGAAATCTCGGGGCGCTGGCGACTTTTGACTTGACGGCGGGCGGCAGCGCTGGAGGCAATTGCAACTGTACGCCGAGCGGGCTGGCGGGAATGGGCGGCTCGCTCTACCGTCTGACGGGAGTGAGCGATGGCGCGCTGAAAGTGTTCGAGGCGTCAAGCAACGATGTTTGGTTCGTACCGCTGGCGGCTCCGCTGACGGCAAGCGTCTCGGCGGGAGGCGCGCAATGACGGGGCGGCGCGCGTTGCTGCTGGCGTTGCTGCTGGCGGCCGCGTCAATCGGCGCCTGGGCTCAACCGGGCCCGTTCACGATCACCCCCACCAGCTTGCCGGTGGGCGGCGGGATGTTTACTCTGGGGCAGGCGATTTCCACGCAGCAACTGGGGCCCAATCCTCAACTCGACCAGGCCTTCAGTTGGGCTGTGAGCAGCGGGACATTCCCTCCCGGTCTCAACCTGGACCCGGCGGCAGCCACGATTACAGGTACGCCTACGCAAGCGGGCGCCTTCACGTTCACGATATTGGCGCAGGAGATCGGCACCAACTACGCCGCGTTCCAGCAATACACGGTATACGTTTCTTTGGGACCGGCCCTTAGTCTTTCTCCGCTGACACATCCGCAGGCAGCGGTGGGCGTCGCCTACACAAGCTCCACGTTTCAGGCGGCAGGCGGCGTTCCGGGCTATACGTGGGGATTGCAAAACGGAACCAACGCGGATGGTTTGAGCATCAACGCGGGCACCGGCCAACTGACGGGAACGCCGACGGCGGGAGGAGTATTCCCGATGGTGGTGGTGCTGACGGACGCCTCGGGCGCTTCAGTCAATGCTACTTTCACGTTGAACGTGCTGGGCGTGAGTACGACTACACTGCCCGGTACGACGGTGGGGTCTGCTTATTCGCAAACCCTCGCGGCCATGGGCGGGACGGGCACTTTGACCTGGTCTGTGCAGGGGACAAACCTTCCGCCGCCGGGGCTGACGCTCAGTTCGCTGGGACAAATCACGGGGACGCCGACGGCCAGCGGAACGTTTCTGTTCGTGGTCAAGGTGACCGATTCCGCAACACAACTGAGCACGTTGCAGGGGCTGAGTATTACTGTCGCGTCGGCGGCGGCGATTACTCCGGCTACGCTGTCTAACGGTACGGTCAACGTTCCTTATACATCGACAACTCTGACGGTGCCGGGAGTGGTCATTTCTAACTGGGCGGTGACGTTGGGCACGCTGCCCACGGGTTTGAGTTTGAACGCGTCTACCGGTGTTGTCAGCGGCACGCCGAGTGCCGCAGGGAGCTTCCCGTTCGCTATTGTGGCGACTCCGGCAGGGTCGACCGCGGTGGTACAGCCGCCGGTACGGGGAGCGTTCACGATGGTGATTAACGCCGCGCCCTCGGTTACAATTAACGTTCCGCCGACCGGCGTGGCGGCAACCCAGCCTAACGCTACCGTGACGCTCAGCGGAACTTACCCGCTGGACATAACCGGCACGATGACGCTGAGCTTCGCGCCCCTATCCGGGATTCCACAGAACTCCTACGACGCGAAATTCGCCGCTGGTGGAACGACGGCCCAGTTCACGATTCCGGCGGGTAGCACCTCCGCAAACGTGCCGGTGATTATCGGCACCGTGGCCGGGACAATCACAATCGCCACGACCACCTCGCTCTCCTCGACGCCGATCGTTAGCACGATCCCCGTCAATCCCACGGTGCCGGTGATCACGGGCGTAACGCCAGGAGCGGCGGCCTCCGGCGGGTTCAGCATCTCCGTGACGGGCCGCTCGACTCCGCGCAATATGACCAGCGCGGTGTTCCACTTCACTTCGCCGACGGGCACCACGCTGGCTTCGGCGGATATTACGGTGCCTCTTACGAGCGCGTTCACCACTTGGTACGGGAGTTCCACTTCGATTCCGTTCGGCAGCACGTTCAGCATGACGGTTCATTTCTCATTCACGGCGCCAGTGGGAGAAACGATCCCTTACACTACGGTGACGGTAACACTCACCAACTCGGTGGGCGCTTCGAATACGTCCGCGCCGTTCAGTCCGTAGCGTAAAAGCTGAGTGCGTTGTCGCCTTGCTTGAGGAGACGCGTGCGGTGGAGCGCGCCGTAACTTTCCGCTAGCTTCACGCGCGGCGGATGTTGGGCGATGACTAAGGCGGGCGGGTTCGCTCCTAGTAGTTCGAGCGCGGTGGTGTATTCGTTTTCGAGCGCGTAGGGCGGGTCTAGGAACACGATGCCGGCTGCAATCTGCGGGAGGATGGCGGTGGCGCGGCCTTGGCGCACTTCGGCGCGGTCCGCGATTTCGAGCGATCGCAGGTTGTCGCGAATGGCGCGCACGGCGGCGAATTTTTGTTCGACGAAGATGGCTTTGGCCGCGCCACGGCTGAGCGCTTCAATGCCCACGGCTCCGCTGCCGGCGTAAAGATCCGCGAAAACCACGCCTTCGATGCGCGGGGCCAGAACATTGAAGAGCGCTTCGCGCAGGCGGTCCGGCGTGGGGCGCACGTCCATGCCGGGAAGGCTCTTGAGCGTGCGGCGGCGGAATTCTCCTCCAATGACTCGCACGTCAGCCTACCTGTACCAATCCATAGCGGCGCTGCCAGTGATCCCGAATGAAGGTGACGGCGCGGCGCAGGTCTTGTTCGTGAGGGGGATGCGCGACGAACGCGGCGGCTTCGTTGCGCGCGACTTCGAGCACGTCGGCGTCGCGCACGATGTTGCCGATCTGCAGCGACGGCAAACCCGACTGGCGCGTGCCGAAGAATTCGCCGGGGCCGCGCAGCTTCATGTCCATCTCGGCGATGTAGAAGCCGTCGCCCGATTCAACCAGCGTACGGACGCGCTCGCGGGCTAGTTCGCTCATCTTGGCTGTCACCAGGACGCAATAGCTTTGTTCGGCGCCACGTCCGACGCGTCCGCGCAATTGGTGCATCTGCGCGAGACCGAAGCGCTCGGCTTGCTCGATCACCATTACTGACGCATTGGGGACGTCGACGCCCACTTCGATCACGGTCGTCGAGACTAAAATTTTGGTCTCGCCACGTTGGAACTTTTCCATCGCCGATTCTTTGCCGGCGGCGGGCATGCGGCCGTGGAGCAAGCCTACGGAGAGATCGGGGAACACTAGCTCAGACAGGTGCTGGTGCATCTTTTGCGCGGCTTTCATGGCTTGTGTTTCCGATTCCTCGATCACCGGGTAGACGACGTAGGCTTGGCGTCCCAGGGCGATTTGCTGCTTCAGGAAGCTGTATACTTGCTCGATTTTATCTTCGGTGACGTGGCTGGTGACGATGGGCTTGCGGCCGGGCGGCAGTTCGTCGATCACGCTGACGTCGAGGTCGCCGTAGATGGTGAGCGCCAGGGTGCGCGGGATCGGCGTGGCGGTCATCACCAGGACGTCGGGAGGCGTTCCTTTGCCGGTTCCCTTCTCCAGTAAGGCCTGGCGCTGTTCTACTCCGAAGCGGTGCTGTTCGTCGACGATGGCGAGTCCCAGGCGCTTGAACTCGACGTCGGCTTCGAGCAGCGCATGCGTGCCCACGACGACGTGCGCCAAGCCGGCGGCGGCTAACTTTTTAAGTTGGACTTTTTCGCGTGCGGGCGAGGAGCCGGTTACTAGAATCGTCACGTAGTCCAGCTTCTGGAACAGCTTTTTGAAATAGAAGAAGTGCTGCGTCGCCAGGATTTCGGTGGGGGCGAGCACCACGACCTGATATCCATTTTCGATGGCGACGATGGCGGCTTCGGCGGCAACCAGCGTCTTGCCGCTGCCGACGTCGCCTTGCAGCAGGCGGTACATGGGATGCGGCTCGGCCATATCGTGCGCGATCTCGGCCAGCACGCGCTTCTGCGCTCCGGTGGGGCGGAAGGGAAGCATGGCTTTGATGCGGTCGCGCGCGCGATCGGTCAAGGAGAACTGGATTCCGGGTTGCAGGCGGGCTTTGGCGCGCTTCAGTTCCAGACCGCATTCGAGCCAGAAGAATTCTTCGAAAATAAGACGGTATTGCGACGGCGAACGGAAGGCATTGAGTACTCGCAAGTCGGAATCGGGGGGTGGAAAGTGCAGGTCGCGGATGGCGCTCCAGCGGTCTGGCAATTTCAGGCGCGCGCGGATGTGTTCGGGAACGGGGTCGTCGGCAAAGGGCGTGACGCTTTCGAGAATACGGTGGATCAGTGTGCGCAGCGCCCGCGTGTTCACTTTTCCGGCGGCTTCGTAGACGGGCACGATGCGGCCGGTGTGCAGTGAGGCATCGCCGTCTTCATCGTCAGCCAGGATTTCGTACTCGGGATGCATCATCGCCAAGTTGCCGGTGTAAGTGTCGAACTCGACCTTGCCGTAGAGCGCGACTTTTTGTCCCGGCGCCAGCACGTCGGCGAGGTAGGCGCCGTGGAACCACTTGCCGGCCAGGACTCCACGGGAGGCGTCGGTAAAGGTGGCTTGGAACAATCCCAGATTGCGGCGCTGAAAGCCGGAGACTTTGGTGGTGCGGACTTCGGCCAGCACCGTCGCCATTTCTCCGGGCGCGAGATCGGCAAGAGATTTCACGTTGCTGCGATCTTCGTAGCGGAAGGGGGCGTAGGTGAGGAGATCCTCGACGACCTTGAGACCTTTGGCTTCGAGCATGGCGGCGCGGGCGGGGCCGACGCCTTTGAGATACATGAGTGGGGTGGAGAGATCCAATGCTAGAGGAGACTATTCGTAGTGTACAATGCGATTTCATGTCTCCATTGCTCGAGGGAAAAACTGCGTTGGTGCTGGGCGTGGCCAATCGCTGGAGTCTGGCTTACGCGATCGCGCAGGCGTTCCGGCGGGAGGGCGCGCGGCTGCTGCTCACCTATCAAGGCGAGCGGTTGCAGAAGAGCGTGGAAGAGCTGGGAACCACGCTGGGAGCGGAGCGCGTTTTCGAATGCGACGTCACCAAGGATGAAGATCTTGCCAAGCTAACCGCGACAGAAGAGCGGCTGGATGCGGTGGTGCATAGCATCGCGTTTGCGAATCAAGCGGACCTGGCGCAGCCGTTCGTCGAAACGTCGCGCGATGGGTATTTACTGGCGCAGAACGTCAGCGCCTATTCGATGGTGGCGGTGGCGCGCGCTACCGCTCCGCTGATGACCAGCGGAGGGGCGATGTTGACGCTGACCTATTTGGGATCGACGCGCGTGGTGCGGAACTACAACGTGATGGGCGTGGCGAAGGCGGCGCTCGAAGCTTCGGTGCGTTACCTGGCGGCGGATCTGGGGCCGCGGAATATTCGCGTAAACGCAATCTCGGCGGGGCCGGTCAAGACTGCGGCGGCACGGGGCATCAAGGATTTTTCGAAGGTGCTGGAGGCGGTGGAGGCTCATGCTCCATTGCGCCGCAATGTGACGCCGGGGGAAGTGGCGGACCTGGCGGTGTTCCTGGCGAGCGATTTGGGGCGCGGCGTGACGGGCGATGTGCTGTTCGCCGACGCCGGTTACCACATCATGGGGCTCTAATTATTTCAGCGACAATTACTTCACCAGCGAACGCAGAATTTCGGAAAGCAGATCGGGCTTGCCGTTTTGGCGTTCCAGGTGGGGATACTTTTCGCCGCCGCTGTAATCCACGCGGTGCGTGCCCATGTGTTCGCCGTTTCTGACCGTCAACTCAACGGGCTGGCCGCTGGCGGCGGCTTCGCGCAGCACTGCCGGGGAAAACGCGCGGCCGTCTACCGATGTGATCCTGGCTCCCGGCGCGATTCCGGCTTTTTGCACGGGGCCGCCGATGGCTACGTCTTCGACTTGGCCTTCGCTTTTCACGCTCACGCCTAGCGATAGCATCAGGTCCGTCACCTTCTCTACCTCTTCGGTGGTGTTCCAAAAGTCGGAGCGGGCATTGTTGTAGGTCAACTTCCAGCCGCTGTTTTCGATACCCGCCAGCGGCGCGCGCGTCTCCACCCCATCCACGCGCTGGCGGAAGAATGCCGCCCAATCATGCGGCGCGAGGCGGTTGAGGGCGTCGACTACGTCGTCGAGCGTATAGGGATTCACCGACGGGCCCGGTTCGCCGCCGAAAAACGCCCGGCAGAAATCGTCGATGGATTTCGTTCCGTGGCTCAGCTTGCGCAGCAGCGTGTCGACTTCGAGCCAGACCAGTTGCCCCTCGCCGTAAAAATCCAGGCCGCGGCGCAGGGCGGCGTAATCGGTGCGCGCGTCGAACAGGAGTTGTCCGGAGATGGAAGTGTCGGCCAGAGAACGCCAGCCGCGGCCGGATTCATGCTCCAGGTGCGCGGCTACGTAAGCCAGACGGTCACGAAACAGGTCCGGCGCTTCGAGGCCGCTGCGTGCTGCCAGCACCGAGCCCAGATATTCGGTGAGTCCTTCGTACATCCATAACAGGTCGCCCTTCATGGGCTCGTCATAATTTTTGGTGGCCAGGCCGGCGGGGCGGCGGTATTTGCCGTTCCAGGAATGCACGTATTCATGAGGCAGGAGCTCGGAATGATAATGCAGGACGACATCGTCGATCAGCATGCGCTCGTCCAGGCGGTCATCGCTCGATTCGTGATGTTCCAGGCCGAAGCTGGCTACGTGATCGCTCAGCGTGAGCAGAAAGTGATAACTGCGGTAATGGCGCGCGCCGAACAGCGCCGCGGTTTCCGCGATTAACTTCCGGTAGTGCTCGACGGTCTCAGGCGTGATGGCGAGCGCTCGATCGCTGTCGGCGGCAATGTGCATGAAGTGCGGCGCGCCGTCGACGGTGCCTAGCTCGACGGTGCGGTAGTGCGCGCCGGCCGAGACGGGCGAATCGATCAGCGTGGTGAGAGAGGCGGGGCGGAACTCGATGTCGTCGCCGGACTCCTTGGCGACAGCGAGCGCGGTTCCGTAATGCCATGCATGCGGCAAGCGGAGTTTGGCTTGATAACGAAGTTGATCGGCGACGACGCCCTGCGGGTAGAGGACGTATTGGTTCCAGCTCAGCACGGCCAGCTCAGTGGTCATGGAGGTGCCTGCCGAAAATCCACCAGCGTCGGTGGGCGAAATGAAATCGAAAGCGGCGTCGAGCGCGGTGGCGCCGGCGGGGACGTTCACGTGAAAGGCGTAGAGATTGGTGGAGTCGCGACGCCACGCTACCGCCCGATCTTGGGCGAAAAAGCGCAGGCTGACTACGTCAGCGATGGGGCCGGTGGGGCCGTGCTCTCCGGGAATCCACTGCGGATAGAGCAGCGTGAGGGGACCGGGAGCCACAGGGATCGTCAAGCGGACGTGAATCAATTTGCGCGGCGCATCGCGGGCGTCGAGGCTCACCTGGATGACGCCCTGCTGCGCCCAGCAGAGGGCGGCGGTGAGCAGTATCCAGAGCAGCGTACGTCTAGTCACATTTCAAATGGTAGCAATCGACCGGGCAGGCTTGAAACTTTGGCTGAAAGGTTGCAGGCATATCCCGAGAAGGAGACATTACCATGGTTTTTAAGTCAGATTTACGCAGCAGATATTGCACGGCGATAGCCGTTTTGGCTCTAGGATTCATCCCTGCGCTCCACGCCCAGGATCGTGACAGATATGGGGACCGTGACCGGGGCCGTTTCACTCGGCTGGAACCGGGCACGACGATTGCGGTACGAACTACTGAGGGAATCGACTCCGATCGGTCCGATAATCGCGTGTTCAGAGCCGTTGTGGATCAGAATGTACGGGGGGAGAATGGCCGTCTCGCGATTCCGCGGGGCGCCACGGTTGAGCTCATGGTACGCGTGGCGCGCGACAATGACCTAATTCTGGATCTAGAGTCCGTGACCGTGGACGGCCGGCGTTACGCCACCCAGACCGATCCTAATCGGGTGGAATCGCAACGCGACAATAGCATCGTCGGCGCCATTATCGGCGCCATCAACGGAGGG
>JALYIB010000410.1 GCA_030775965.1 Acidobacteriota bacterium
CCCTTTTAGCGTAGCAGCGGTCAGCAGCAACCCCAGCGCCATCAGCAGCCCGCCCCAAACCAGAAGCGAGTTAGAGAACAACCCCGCCATCGTCAACGCCGCCCCGCTGCCCCCCAGCGCAGCCGCCGTCCGTAAGTACCAAGCGCGCTGCCGGACCGTAACCGCCGCCAGAACCACGCTAGCCGCCGCCAGAAACACCCACTTGCCCATGCTGATCAGCCGCAGTTGATCGAGCATCGCCGTGGTGACCTGGCTCAAGCCGAGATTCAACACCCGCAGCGTGATCAGGTTCTCGCGCACATCGTGGAACGCCGCAACGCTCGTAATCGTCATCAGCAGCAGACCCGTGCGCCCTCTCCCGCCCCGCCGCAGCGCCGCGCCCATCGCCAATGCCAAGCCGAAATACCCCACGATCAACCCGAAGTCGACGTATTGCTTCACCCGCATCACTTCGCGGTCGGGACTAGGCGCGTCGCCCAGCACCGCCTCCACGTCGCCCGGATCGCGAGCCATCTGCAGCGCGACCACAGGATCCGCCACCCCCCGCACCGGCAGCGACGCATTGGTGAACGAAGGCCTCCCCGCCAGCACCGCCAGAAAAACGATGCACCACGCCACCAGCCCCCACGAGATCCGTTGCTGCGTTCTAGTGCTCACCGAATCTCGAATGTGAGACTCGCCCAATAACTTTCCCAGCCCCCAGCGAGATAAAGGTCGTGCGCTGCGGCGCTTCCCATCGCCGCCAACGTCAAAAATACAGTCGCCCGCATATGCCTAAGACGGTAACAAAAATTTCGTGTCGATTTCACGCGCTCCCATCGTCGACATTCGCCGCGTCTGCCGAAGGGCAAAACGCTGGGCGCAAAAGTCATGCGCGATTTCCGAGGCCGCTGTCCCTGAGCTGTGCAGGCCACGATCGCCGGCCCCGGCGGCGCGCTCGTGGAATTACGCAACCGCGCTCAGCATCCTAAGCCAGCGCCCGCGCCACATCCGGCGCAAAATAAGTAAGGATGACGCCCGCCCCCGCGCGGCGTATCGCAGTGAGTGACTCCATCATCGCCCGGTCCAGATCGATCCATCCGTTCCGCGCCGCCGCATGAATCATCGCGTATTCACCCGACACCTGGTAGGCGCCAATCGGCACCTCGAAACGATCGCGCGCCTGCCGGATCAAATCCAGATAAGGCCCCGCCGGCTTGATCATGAGCAAGTCCGCGCCTTCCTCCAGATCCAGTTCCATTTCGAGCATCGCCTCGCGCCCGTTCGACGGATCCATCTGATAGCTGCGCCGGTCCCCAAACTGCGGAGTCGATTCCGCCGCCTCGCGAAACGGCCCGTAGAATACCGAAGCAAACTTCGCCGCGTAGGCAAAAATCGGCGTGTTAGAAAACCCGTGCGCGTCGAGCGCCTCGCGAATAAATCCCACGCGCCCATCCATCATGTCCGACGGAGCCACCATATCCGCCCCCGCCCGCGCATGCGAAACCGCCGTCTTCGCCAGCCACTCGAGCGTCGCGTCATTATCCACGTCATTGCCCACCACCTTGCCGCAATGCCCGTGGCTGGTGTATTCGCAATTGCAAACGTCCGTCATCACGATCAGCTCCGGCACAGCTTTCTTGACGGCCCGCACCGCCTGCTGCGTAATCCCGTCGTGAGCGTAAGCCCCCGTAGCCTGGTCATCCTTCGTCTCGGGAATCCCAAACAGCATCACGCCGCCAATACCCAGCGCGCGCGCCGCTTCGCATTCCTTCACCAGCTCGTCGACAGAAAGCTGCGCCTGCCCGGGCATCGAAGAAATCGCATGGCGCACTCCCTCGCCGGGACAAACAAACAGCGGCAATACCAATTGCGACGGCTCCAAATGAGTTTCTCGAACCAGCCGCCGCATGGACTCCGAAACCCGCAGCCGCCGCGGACGTTGCACCGGAAAAGACATGCTCTCATTATCCAACGCAAAATCTTTTTGAACATGCCGCCGTCTCCAAACCCCGCAAGGTTCTCGGCCGTGCCGGCCGCAAGCCCCATCATTGGCCTGATGGATGGATTTCAACAAGAGCTTGGGCATCCGCGTTCCACCGGAAGATGCGCGGCGCGGGGTGCGCCGTGGAAAGAGCCGGCGTAGTGGCCGTGTCGCCCAACAGTCTGTCCATCGCCTCTGGCGCCCCCGCTTGGATGGCTACACAAGAGTCGAACCCGTTGGAGAGAAAATAGACGCCCTTCCAAGTCCGCGGCAGTTCCTCAGCGAGAATCGATCGCGGATCGCGCCGTAGTTCCTCGCCGATAGCAGTGCAGACCCGCCGTGAGAGCTCCGCGGCTTCTGTCCGAATGGACAGGTTATGTTGAAGCGCTCCCCACTGAAACGCTAGGATACAAGCGCCCAGGACGGGCGCAAGTCTCGGCTTGTCGTAGCCCTCGAATACGGCCCCCCAAAAAAGC
>JALYIB010000411.1 GCA_030775965.1 Acidobacteriota bacterium
GTGCACAACGGCATCGTCGAGAATTATCTGGCGCTGAAGAGCCAGTTAATCGCCGAGGGCCACACTTTCATCACCGAAACCGACACCGAAGTGATCGCGCACCTAGTGGAGAAATATTACGACGGGAATCTGGAGAACGCCGTGCGCGACGCGGTGCGCCAGTTGAGCGGCGTGTTCGCCTTGAGCGTGATCTCGCGCAAGGACCCCAACAAGATCGTGGCGGCGCGCTCCGGGCCGCCGGTGGTGATCGGACTCGGCGACGGCGAATATTTCGTGGCGTCCGATGTGCCCGCGATCTTAAGCCACACGCGCGACATGATTTTCCTGGCGGATGGCGATCTGGCAGTATTGACCAAAGACGGCGTCCATTTGACGGACTTCAACGGCCGCCCGGTGAAGCGGCCGCCTTCGCACATTCTGTGGGACCCTATCATGGCCGAGAAAGGTGGCTATAAGCACTTCATGCTCAAGGAAATCTTTGAGCAGCCGCGCGCGGTGCGCGATACCACACTCGGCAGGGTAGGTCAGGAATCCGGCAGAATCTTCCTCGACGAAATGGAAATTTCGTTGAAAGATTTCAAGACGTTCCGCCAGGTGCGCATCGTGGCGTGCGGCACCAGTTGGCATGCCGCGTTAGCGGGCAAGTTCATGATCGAGCGGCTGGCGAGGGTTCCCGTCGAAGTGGACTACGGCAGCGAGTTCCGCTATCGCGATCCCATCGTCGGTCCGGACACGCTCACCATTGTAATCTCGCAATCCGGCGAAACCGCCGATACGCGCGCGGCTCTGCACGAAGCCATGCATAAGCGCTCAAAGACGCTGGCCATCTGCAACGTGGTAGGATCGGCGATCACGCGCGAAGCGTCGGGGACGCTGATCACGCATGCCGGACCCGAGATCGGCGTGGCATCCACCAAAGCCTTCACCTGCCAGTTGACGGCGCTGTTCCTGATCGCCATGCATCTGGGACAGGTGCGTGAGACGCTGGAGCCGGCCAAATCGTTCAAGCTGGTGGATCAGCTGCTGAAGCTGCCGGCGCTCATCGAAGACGTGCTGCGCCGGGACGCGATCTACGACGACTTGACTAAGGTACTGTTCCGCTCGACGGACTTCCTGTACCTGGGACGCGGCATCCACTTCCCCATCGCTCTCGAAGGCGCGCTTAAGCTCAAAGAGATTTCCTACATCCACGCCGAAGGCTACCCGGCCGGGGAGATGAAGCACGGACCCAACGCGTTGATCGACGAGAATCTTCCCGTCGTGGTGCTATGCACGCGCGACCCTGAGGACGAACTCAGCCGGACGTTATACGAGAAAACGCTCTCCAACCTGCAAGAGGTGAAAGCGCGCGAGGGCATCGTCGTGGCGGTGGCGTGCGAAGCCGATGTCGAAGAAGTTTCGAAAGTGGCCGACCACGTGATCCCCATTGGCTCGACCCATGAGTTGCTGCTGCCCATTCTCGAAGTGGTGCCCTTGCAGATGCTGGCGTATCACATAGCAGTCCGCCGCGGCTGCGACGTGGATCAACCGCGCAACCTGGCCAAGAGCGTTACGGTCGAATAAGCCGGCGGAAGTGAGCTCCCAGCATCACACTTTGCAAGTGGCCACGCGCGGGAAGGGGCTGTATCCGTTCACGCGCGAAGTGGCCAATTGGGTGGCTTCGAGCGGCGTTCAAGACGGCTTGGTGACCATCTTCGTGCAGCACACATCCGCGTCACTCGTGATGCAGGAGAATGCCGACCCCGACGTAATCTTAGACCTGGCGGATTTCTTCGAGCGCCTTGTGCCGGAAAACGACGCGCGCTACCGGCACGCCACGGAAGGCTCGGACGACATGCCCGCGCACATTCGCGCCGCGCTGACGCAAACTTCGCTCTCTATACCGGTGATCGATGGACGCATGGCGCTGGGCACGTGGCAAGGTATTTATTTGTTCGAGCACCGGGCTGAGCCCTACCGGCGAAGTGTGGTTCTGCAACTGTTGGCGTAAGATTACTGCACCATCCGCCGCCGCGAGCGCAGGATCGCGGGGACTTCCAGATCGTCGAACAAAGGGTCGCTTTCCGCGGGGCTCGGGGCCGGCGCCATCGCAACGGCGGCCATCGCCATCGGCGCAGATTCGTCGACAACCGGCTCGGGTGCGGGAGCGGCGGCCAGCACTGGCTCCGCTGCGGCGGGCTCGGCGTCCTCGATCCATTGAGTTGCATCGAGCGGAGCCGGCGGGGGAGGCAACGCGACGGCTTCCGTCTTCGCGGGGCGGCGTTCAATGCGCGGCAGGTTCTCGCGCTGGAAGCCGGTCGCAATGACGGTGATCTTCACCTCGTCGCCCATGTCTTCGTCGAGCACCACGCCGAAATTGATCTGCACGTCGTCGTTGTCGGCGGCTTCGCGCACCAGATTGCAGGCTTCGTTGACTTGATGCAGCCCTAATTCACTCGATGCCGTGATGTTGATCAGCACGCCGCGCGCGCCATGCAATCCGCCGCCGTCCATCATCGGCGAATGGATGGCCTTCTGCGCGGCCGCGACGCAGGCATTTTCGCCTCGCGCCGAGGAGGTGCCCATCATCGCGTAACCCATGCCCGTCATGATGCTGCGCACGTCCGAGAAATCGCGATTCACCAGGCCCGGCAGATTGATGATGTCGCTGATGCCTTGCACCGCTTGCCGCAAAACATCGTCGGCCATGCGGAACGCGTCCATGAAACTGGTGCCCTTGGGAGCTAGTTTCAGAAGCTGATCGTTGGGAATGGTGATGACGGTATCGGCGACGCTCGCCAGTTCCGCCAAACCTTGCTCGGCTTGCTTGCGGCGCTTGGCTCCCTCGAATCCGAACGGCTCGGTGACAATGGCCACCGTAAGCGCGCCCAGTTCTTTGGCGAGCGATGCCACCACCGGAGCCGCGCCAGTGCCGGTGCCGCCGCCCATCCCGGCCGTTACGAATACCATGTCGGAGCCTTCGAGCAAATCGATGATACGCTCGGTGTCTTCTAGCGCGGCTTGCCGGCCCACCGCCGGGTCCGAGCCCGCGCCCAGGCCGTTGGTGATCTTCGAACCGATCACGAGCTTCGACGCGACCGGCGACACTTCCAGCGCCTGCGCGTCGGTGTTCAACACACAGAACTCGACTCCGCCCAAGCCTTGATCCATCATGCGCGCGACCGCGTTCGAGCCGCCGCCGCCCACTCCGAAGACGCGGATGCGCGTCCGCGGCGCCGGTTCTTCTTCGATCATGAATTTCAATCCGCCGAGTGCCATGGCTGTCTCCTCCTGCTTATTTCAAAACCAAACCCATCAGGCCGCTTACCTGCCGTGACGGCGGCCGGTGCAATTTCAATTTCGCCGAATAGAGAGCGAGCCCCGCGGCAGCGGTCCACAGGGGGCTCTTCAACTCTTCCGGCCAACCGCCGATGTCGTCTTCGGTGACGATGCCGTTGGCGGCCTGGCAATCGAGCACGCGCTCGGCCATGTCGCACATGCCGTTCAGCAGCGCGCCGCCGCCGGTCAGAATAATACCTTCGTAAAGGTGCCGCTCCATGCCGACGCGATGGATTTCAGAGCGCACATATAGGAACAACTCCTCCGCGCGCGCTTCGAGAATCTCATTCAACTCGCTGCGGCGGGCTTCGCGCGAGGCGCGTCCCTCGGGGGCCGGCACTTCGATCAGACTCGAATCGGCGGTCATGCCCAGCAGCGCGCAGCCGTATTCGTGCTTCAAACACTCGGCGTCTTCGTAGGTGACTTTGAAAATCGTGGCGATGTCGCGCGTGAGATGGTCGCCCCACACCGGGATGCTGGCGGCCAGCAGCATGGCGTCGCCATCGTAGATGACAAGGTCTGTCGATTGCAGCCCCAAATCCAGCACGGCCACTCCACGCGCGCGCGCTTCCGGATGCACGCACGCATACGCCGCGGCCAGGGGCTCGAACACGGTTTCTTCCACCGCGATGTGCGCCAGGTGCGCGGCCGACACCAGCGCCTGATGCTCGCGCGCCGCCGCGGTCACGACGTGAACGTGAGCTTCCAGGCGCGAACATACACTCTTCTGCGGGCGCCGGAACCCCGCGCGGCCATCCAAGGTGAAATTCTGCGGCAGCACGTGGAGCAGGGTGCGATCGCGCTCCAGACGAACGTCAGCGGCGAGCTCGACAGCGTATTCCAGATCGCCGGCGTCGAGTTCATGGGGGCGTCCGAATTCGTAGAGGCCGCGGCTCTGGGCCCCGCGCACTTCCATGCCGCCCATGCCGGCGGTGACGGCATCCACTGAAACCTGGGCGCCGCGTTCGGCATCGGTCACGGCGGCGCGAATCGATTCGGCGACGGCCGCCGGATCGCTCATGCGGCCCTTCACCCATCCCGCGGCCGGCGCGAGGCCATGCGACAGGTAACGAATCCCGCCATTCTCAATGGCGCAGATGACGCAGCGGGTGCGGCCGCTACCCACGTCGAGACCGACGGCCAGTTGCATTTTTAAGCTCATTCGTCCGCCTTTTGTTCTACTACGGTAATGCGGTCTTCGAGGCGAAGATCGAGCGAGGTCGCGTTGGGCAACTTCTCGCGAATCTCAGCGTAGTGGTTCAGAAAATTTTGGTAGCGCACGGCGAAGTTCTGGTCGCCGAGAAGCAAGGTGACCATGCGGCTGTCATAGGGCTGGGTCACGCGCAGGTCGTCGCGATCATTCACGTCCACTTCAGAGACTTTATCGGCGCTGGGGCCCAGGGCCCGCAGCAGGCGCAGCATGCGCTGCACGCGGTCACGGCGGTCGGAGAGTGGATCGCGCGCGCCTACGCCCTTGAGGACCGGCAAATGAAAACGATCGGTGGCGGGCGGCAGAATCACGCCGTCTTCATCGATCAATCCATAGCGCGACCCGCCCAACGTTACGAAGGCCACCGCGTTGCGTTCCGCCACTCGGACCAGCACCCGGTTAGGCCACAGACGAATGACCGTCGCGTCTTTCACCCAATCCACGGTACGCAGCGTGGCGCGACGGCCGTCCAGCGGAACCATATAGAGGCTGCGGCCCATGTCATCGGCGAAGGCGGCTTCAATCGCGCGCCGCGAAGCATGTTGCGCGCCTTGAATTTGAATGGCGGACGCGTCTTCGGCGCCGTCAGGGCCGTTGACCGCGAAGCGCGAATCGTGAATCAGGAATTGCTCGAACTGGTGCCAGCCGTAGAGCGAAATC